>JAFRNO010000469.1 GCA_017430155.1 Kiritimatiellia bacterium
CGTGATCGGCGGCGGCGCCGCGGGCGTGGCCGCCGCCGTGCAGAGCGGACGCGCCGGCGCGCGGACCGTGCTGATCGAGCAGGGGCACCAGGGGGGCGGCAACATGACGAGCGGCGGCGTGAACTTCCCCGGACTGTTCCATGCGTGGGGGCGTCAGGTAATCGACGGCGTCGGCTGGGAGATCGTGACCAACAGCGTGGCGCTCGACGGAGGCACCCTGCCGGATTTCACGAAGCCGACGGGACGTCAGCACTGGCGCCATCAGGTGACGATCAACATTCCGTTGTACGTGGCGCTCGCGGAGGAGGCATTGACGCAGGCCGGGGTCACGATCCACTACCACGCCGCGCCCATGCGCATCGAGCGGAAGGGGGATTTGTGGAGAATATCCGTGGCGGCCGTCGGCGACACGCGCACGGTCACGTGCCGGCAGATCGTCGACTGCACGGGGAACGGCGCCGTGGCGGCGCTGCTGGGGCTGGAGCGCATGCGGGAGAGCGTCCGCCAGCCCGGCTCGTTCGTCTACAAGGTTTCGCCCGGAACGCCGATCGACGCGCTTGACGCGAAAGCGCTGGAAGCGGCCCGCGCGAAGGCCGTGATGGAAGGGCGGCTCCTCCCGAACGACACGCGCGCCGGCGTGATGGGCTTTCTGCGGCGGGGCGGCGACACGGCCAACTACATCGACGACGCCGACAACTCCACGGCCGATCTGCGCACGCAGACGAACCTGCGCGGGCGGGCCTCGATGCTCAGGATGTACCGTTTCCTGAAGTCTCTGCCGGGGTTGGGGAACGTGCGGCTGCTGGAGATGTCGCCGGAAGTGGGCGTGCGCGAGACGTACCGCGTGCGCGGGGAATACGTCATCACGCACGAGGACTACACCTCCGGGCGGACGTACGCGGATTCGGTCTGCTACGCGTTCTACCCGATCGACCTCCACGACAAGGTGAGCGGCATACGTCCCGCGCACCTGAAGGAGGGCATGGTGGCGACCGTTCCGCTGCGCGCGCTCGTGGTCAAGGGCGTGGACGGCGTGCTCGTGGCCGGCCGCTGCGTGAGCAGCGACCGTCTGGCGAACTCCGCGCTGCGGGTGGAGGCGACGTGCATGGCGACGGGACAGGCGGCCGGCGCGGCCGCAGCCCTCGCCGCGCGGCACAAAACGACTGCCCTGAAAATCGACTTCGGCGAACTGGCCGTGCTTCTCCGCGCCCACCGCGCCATCGTCCCGAGTGATTCATAGTATTGCCCCAAGAATGGGGTTTTGGTAGAATGATTCGCATGAAAGTTTCTGCCCTGACTGTCGTCGCATCCCTTGCCTGTCTGTCCGCATGGGGCGCTGAGGCGTGGCGCTTCCTCCCGCCGCGCGACGTCGACCCCGCGCTCGCGGGGCTCGCCAATCCGATTCCGCGCCGATGGAGCGGACAGAAGGCGTCGCTCGCCTTCTCCGCGCTCACGCGCGGCGAGGGCTCGTTGACTCTCGACTGGTCCGCGGCCGCCGCCGCGAAGGGCGCGCCGAAGCTGCCGGGCGATCCGCGCTCCCTCTGGAAGGGACACACGCCGCGGAAGGAACCGGTCACGGAGCCGCGTCTCTACGCGGTGGGACGCGACCTGCGCCTGTTCCGCGACGCGCTGCCGCCCGCGACCGACCTGCTGCCGTTCGTGGTGGTGGTGGACGGCAACCCCGAGGACGGCTACGGCGGTTACGTGTTGGGGGCGGACGGGGATGGCGCGTGGTCGTTCGCGCGCACGGAGGCGTCGATTACGTTGCGCGGTCCCGCGCTTGTCGCGCATCGGTTCGACGGCAACTGGATCGCTGGTCTGCAGACGGCCGCGCGCGCGTGGCCGGCGCGGTTCGCGGCGCCGGACGGGATGTCGGCCGACCTCTGGATTTCCGTGGTCGCCGAGTGGGTACAGGACGCGGAGAAGTGGAACGCGCCAAGTGAGGGTTGGGCCGAGTTCCTCGCACAGCGCCGCGCGCGTCGCGCGCGGCTGCTCGCCGATCCGCGCCTCGCGGCGACGCTCGAGAAGGGCATCCTCTTCTGTACGCGGCGCAATCCGAGCTGGAACCACTGCGTGGCGCAGTACTTCGGCTGGCGTCAGCGTCCCGGCGGCTCGTTGCTCGTTCTGGAGCGCCCGGGACGCTCGCTTGCCACGCGCGACGTCCTTGCGGGGCGGATGCCGTCCGGTACGTTCCTCGAGCCGCGCCTCTCCTTTGACGCGCGCACGGCGCTCTTCGCGTTCGTCGAGACGCAGGGGCCGCTCGACCCGTTCTCGATGCCCGTCAACGAACGCGGCGGCGACGACCACTACTTCCATCTCTGGCGCGTGGACGTGGACGGCACGGGCCTCGCGCAGCTCACGCGGGGCGTGTACGAGGACTTCATGCCGTGCTGGCTGCCGGACGGCGACGTCGCGTTCATGTCCACGCGCCGCCGCGCGCAGAGTCGCTGTTTCTGGTACGGCTACTCGAACCGCTGGCAGGCGTACACGCTCTTCCGCATGAAGGCGGACGGCTCGGATATCCGCCAACTCTCGTGGAACGACGTGGCGGAGTGGTTCCCGACGCTCAGCGCCGAGGGCGAGATCCTCTTCGCGCGCTGGGACTACATCGACCGCGACGCCGTGCGCCACCAGAACCTCTGGAGCATGCGCCCGGACGGCACGAACCCGAAGGCCGTATGGGGCAACGAGACGCCGAGTCCGCACTGCCTGTTCCAGCCGTGCGCCGTGCCCGGAAGCGGCAAGGTCGCCTGCATCGCCTCGGCGCACCACGCCGTGAC
>JAFRNO010000470.1 GCA_017430155.1 Kiritimatiellia bacterium
AGGCCCAGCCTGCCGCCGACACGAAGCCGAAGGCCGATGCGAAGGCCCAGCCTGCCGCCGACACGAAGCCGAAGGCCGACGCGAAGGCCCAGCCTGCCGCCGACACGAAGCCGAAGGCCGACGCGAAGGCCCAGCCTGCCGCCGACGCGAAGCCGAAGGCCGACGCGAAGGCCCAGCCTGCCGCCGACACGAAGCCGAAGGCCGACGCGAAGGCCCCCCAGCCTGCCGCTGACGCGAAGAAGAAGTAAGCGAGCGGGGCGCTTATGACGACAGCCGGTACGCCACAGACGCCCGGCGAGGAAATCGCCAACACGGTCATCCATGTAATCGGGTCGCACCTCGGTGCGGCCATGATTGCTTTATTGATCTGGCAGGCCGTGCATTCGGGCGTCGATCTGGGCTGGAAGGTCGTGTCGGCCTGCATCTTCGGTTCGTGCATGATTTTCCTTTATGCCATTTCCTCCTCTTACCATGCCGTCGTCAATCCCCGCGCCAAGCAGGTGTTGCACGTCATGGACCACATGGCGATCTACTTCCTCATCGCCGGCAGCTACACGCCGTTCTGTCTCGTGACGCTGCGTCCGGAGCATCCGGGCCTTGCGTGGACCGTGTTCGGCATCGAGTGGGGGGCGATGCTTGCGGGCGTGTTCTTCAAGGCCCTCACGACGGGCCGTTTCCGCTACATCTCCACGGCCGCGTACATCGTGATGGGCTGGATGGCGTTGATCGCGATCGGGCCGCTTGTGCGGACGCTGAGCGGTCTCGGCACGATGTGGCTGGCCCTCGGCGGCGGACTCTACACGGTGGGGTGCGTGTTCTACCTGTGGCGGGGCCTTCCCTATAGCCATTCGATCTGGCACCTTTTCGTGCTGGCCGCGTCGATCTGCCATTTCTTCTGCATCCTCTGGTACGTGATGGCGTGAACTTCAAAGAAGGAGTCTGGACATGAGAAAAAGGACAGTGGCGGCATTTGGCGCGGCACTGGCGGTCGCGGCAAGTGCAACGCTTCCGTGCGCGGTGATGGCGGCGTGGCCGCTCGTGGTCGTGCGGTATACGGGGGCAATCAACGGCGACCTGCCCCAGTTCGAACGCCTGATGGCCGTGCACGGCGAGTTCCCGGGCTCCTGCGACGAGGTGTGGCTGTCCGCGGGCGGCATCAAGAAGATCGAGGGCGTGGCGGCGGGCTGCGCCGCGTATGCCGCGTACCGTGCCGCGTGCGAGTCGAACGGCGTGCTGCTCGCGTACCAGCAGGGACGCACCCTCGGACACGGCCCCGCCCATGACGGCGGCACCGTGCCGGGCAACTACACGTTTCCGGAAGATGCCTGGCAGGTGGGCGTGGACGGCAAGCGGATCAAGGGCGTGCTGTGTCCGCGTTCGCCGGACGTCCTCGCCTACGAGCGCGCTTTCGCCCACGCGGTGGTCGCGGCGCTGCATCCCGCGAGCTTCTGGCTCGACGACGACCTGCGCATGGGCGTCTCGAAGCCGCAGGGTTGCTTCTGCGCGCGCTGCCTCGCCGCGTTCAACGCGAAGACGGGCGGCGGCTGGACGCGCGAGGCGCTCGCCGCGAAGCTGAACGGCAAGGCCGTGCGCGAGCCGGTGCGCGCCGCGTGGCTGGATTTCAACCAGGAGTCGCTCGCCCTCTACGCGGCGGCCGCGCGGGAGGGCGCCGCCGCGGCCGACCCCGACTGCCGCATGGCGTACCAGTCCGTGTGGGCGGAGACGATCTACACGGGACGCGACAACCGTGCGCTCCTGGCCGCGCTGTCGGGGCCGGAAGGGCGCGCCGTGGGGATTCGTCCGGGCGCGGGGTGCTACACGGAGGCGCATCCCCGCGACAGGGTGTCGAAGGCGCTGAGCGTGGCGCGCGAGGCGGAGCGTTGCCGGGACTACGGGTTCGTGCGGAACGTGTGCTACGAGCAGGAGACGTATCCGCGCCGCATCCTGCAGAAGTCGCCGGGGGCGATCATCACGGAAGGCACGCTTGCGCTCGCGAGCGGCGCGGACTCGGTGTCGCTCTACTGGTACGTGGGCGAGAAGCCCGAGCCGCTGGACGAATACCGCCGCGGCGCGCGCGCGGTTGCCGCGGCGCGTCCCTGCTGGGAGCGCCTCTCCGCCGTCGTGCGCCGCACGCGCCTCGCGGGCATCTCGCGCTATGTGGGGTCGGCCGCGGCCGAGGTCGCCGGCTTCGACCTGCGCGACCCCGTGGACATGCCGCTCGCGTTCGCGGGCATTCCCGTGACGGTGGCGGAGGCGGGGTATCCGCTCTGGTACCTGACGGAGAAGTCGCGCGCGGAGATGACGAAGGACGACTTCGCGCGCGCGAAGGACCGCACGGTGGAGGTGCCCGCCGCGCTGATGAAGGGGCCCACGCCCGGCTACCTGCGCGCGGCCGAGCGCGCGGCGTTCCTCGACGAAATCGACCGCGTGACGGAGGGCAAGTTCCCCGTGCGGCTCGAGGAGTGCCGCCCCGTGCGCATCCTCCCGCGCGTGGACGCCGCGGGACGCCTCGCGTGCGTGACACTGCTCAACTGCTCGATCGGCGAGACGGACGCGCTCACGCTGCGCGTGCGCAATCCGATTCTCCCTTACGCGGAACTCGTGGTGCCGCGCGCCGCGCCGGTGAAGCTCGCATGCGAGCCGATCGACCGTCCGGCTACCCCCGCGGGAGGGCCGCGCTTGTCGCGGCCGGCCGAGTGGAAGGTCACGCTGCCGTCGTTTGCGGCCTGGCAGATCGGCGTCGTCTTCTTCGAGCCGGCGCCGACGGCCGGGAACGGCGTGACCGCGCACCGCGGCGACTCCGTGCGCCATCCCCAGAACTCGCTGGAGGCATTCGCCGCCGCCGTCGACGTGGGGGCGGACTGGATCGAGACGGACGTGCACTTCACGTCCGACAAACAGCTCGTGATCGCGCACAACCACACGACCGGGGAGTACAGCGGCAAGGACCGCAACCTCGTCATCAAGGACCACACCTACGCCGAGCTCGCGGAACTCGACATGGCCGCGACGTTCCGCGCGCGCAACAAACTCACGCTTGAGCAGTGTCCGAAACTGCGCATCTGCCGTCTGGACGAGGCCCTCGACCTCATCCTTTCGCGGCGGAAGTCGCGTCTCTCCATCCAGCCCAAGTGCGACTGCGTGGACGCGGTGATGGCGCTCGTGCGCGCGAAACACGCCGAGGCGTGGGTGGGGTTCAACGACGGCAATCCGGCGTGGATGAGCCGCGTGAAGGAACTGGACCCCACGATCCCCGTGTTCTGGGACCGCGGCAAATGCGACCTGGAGAAGGACATCTCCTTCGCGAAGAGGCACGGGTTCGAGACGATCGTGCCGAACGCCAAGTGGGTGACGCCCGAGGTCGTGCGGAAGCTGCACGCGGCCGGGTTCCAGGTGGGCGCGTGGACGGTGAACGACCCCGGCGCGATGAAGCGCTTCCTCGACATGGGCGTCGACCGTCTCTACACGGACGTACCCCAGCAGCTCCTGGACGTGAAGGCGGCGCGCCCGCGCCGGTAGGGTCGCCTCGCCGAGGCGTCCGCACGATGGCATTGATTGCTGGCGGCGCGGGCGGCAATGTGCTATAATCTATTCCGTATCTGAAAGGACTCATCAAGATGACATACGACAAGAACCATGCGCTTCTCGAGACGCGCATTCCGGGCCTTCCCGCGCCGAAGAGCGGCAAGGTGCGCGACGTGTTCGACCTCGGGGACACGCTTTTGATGGTGGTCACGGACCGCATCAGCGCGTTCGACGTGATCCTCCCGTGCGGCGTGCCGGACAAGGGCAAGGTGCTCAACCAGCTGTCCCTCTTCTGGCTCGACTTCCTCGGCATGAAGAACCATCTCGTCACGGCGGACGTCGACGCCTACCCCGCCGCCCTGCAGTCCGTGAAGGAGGACCTCCGCGGCCGCTCGATGCTCGTGAAGAAGGTGAACATGGTCGAGGTGGAGTGCATCGCGCGCGGCTACTTGACCGGCAGCGGCTGGAAGGAGTACCAGAAGTCGGGCACGGTCAACGGCCAGAAGCTCCGCGAAGGCTACCAGAACGCGTCGAAGCTCGACGAGGTGCTCTTCACCCCCACCACGAAGGCGGCGATCGGCGACCACGACGAGGCGATCGACTACGCGCAGACCGAGGCGCTCGTGGGCGCGGAGACGGCGAAGCTCCTCCGGGACGCCACGATCGGCCTTTACTCGAAGGCTGCGGACTACGCCCTCGGCCACGGCATCATCATCGCGGACACGAAGTTCGAGTTCGGCAAGGACGCGGACGGCTCGCTGATCCTCGCGGACGAGGTGCTCACGCCCGACAGCTCCCGCTTCTGGCCGCAGGCCTCCTACGCGGTGGGCGCGAACCCGCCGTCGCTCGACAAGCAGTATGTGCGCGACTGGCTCGACTCCATCCACTTCAACCACCAGCCCCCGGGGCCGGTGCTGCCGGACGACGTGGTCGCGCGCACGCGCGAGATCTACGTCAAGGCCTACGAGGAGCTGAGTGGCAAGAAACTGGTCTGAGGAGGCCCGCGCGGCGCTTGACGCCTATCCGTGGAAGAACCCGGCGGACAAGGCGCGCGCCGCGCGCGAGGCGGAGCTCGTGAGCTTCGGCGAGGCCGTGGAGGTCGCGGACCTTCCGCTCGCGGTGCGGCGATGGGCGGCGAAGCGCGCCCGGCCGCGCTTCGTCTGGAACGGCGAAAGCTGGCAGGAGCTCGTGTCCGCCTTCGAGAAGGCGATCCTGGAACAGGTGCTCGAACGGGCGCACGGCAACATCTCGGCGGCCGCGCGTCTCCTGAAGACGACGCCGAGGGTGATTTCATACAAAGCAAAAAAGAACGGAGTAGTCAACCATGGGATTCTTTGACCAGGTGAAGCAGGCGATGCAGATGCGCAGCGAGGCGAAGAAGCTCCAGGCCGAGATCGAGAAGATCACGGTGGAGTACGCGAACGGCGGCATCACGGCCACGGCGCGCGGCGACATGGCGATCACGTCGATCAAGATCGCGCCCGAGACGTGGGCCGAGGTCGTGTCCGGCAAGAAGGAGCGCTTCGAGACGATGCTCTTCAACGTCGTCAACGGCGCGCTCAAGAGCGTGAAGAAGGCGACGCAGGAGCAGATGGCGAACATGGTGAAGGCCGGCGGGATGTCGGGCCTCTTCGGGCAGTGATGCTCGCGCCCATCGAAAACCTCGTGCGGAACCTCGGCCGCCTGCCCGGCCTCGGCCGGCGCAGCGCCGGACGCGCCGCGCTCGCGCTCGTGCGCGAGCCGG
>JAFRNO010000060.1 GCA_017430155.1 Kiritimatiellia bacterium
GCCGCATCCATCGCCGAACCGCCGCCCACGCCGACCACGAGGTCGGCCCCGAACGCCTTCGCCGCGTCCACGCCGCGCGCCACCATCTCGATGGGCGGGTTCGGCGTCACCTCCAGGAATTCCTGCGACGCGACGCCCGCCGCATCCAGCAGTTCCTTCAATTTGGCAAGCGTACCCGACACACTCGCGTCGCCATAAGATACGACGAGCGCGCGCTTGCCCAGCTTCGCGGCTTCGTCGCCGGCTTGCTTCAGCGTCCCGAGGCCAAACACGACCTTGACGGGATTGTGGTAGGTGAAGTTATTCATCGTAGACCTTCTTTCCTGATTTGATTGCCTCGTAGACGCGACGCTCCTCGGCAAGACGACGCTCGCTGCGCGCCTCGCGCTCCCTGTCCTTCGCGCACGGAACGAAGCCTTCCTCCACGTCGCCGCGCGGCGTCGCCTTCAACCGTTCCGCGCCCTTCTGGATAATCGCGAGCGCCTCGGTGTAGGCGGGCTTGCCCTTCACTGTCGCAAGAATGCGGGAGCATTCCGGACGGTCGAAGTTCAGCTGCTCGCGCTGGCGTTTCGAGTGGGAGTTTTCGATTTTCGTTCCGCACAGCTTCTCGAGCTGCGCCTGTTCCGCGAACGAGAGCGGCATGCGTCCGCCGGGATTGTCGGGATACGCGGTTTCGTAGCGCGGGTAGTAGACCGCGTTGATGTCCATCCACGTGATCACGCGGTCGCGCTCCTCGTCCGACAGTTTCGCGCGACCGTGTCCGTAGAGCGTACGCGTGAGCTTCGACGCGTGCGAACCCCACGAATAGGCTGGCTGTATCTCGGCCGGACCGCCACCGATGCATTTGATCGCGCCGGTCGCCCAGAGGTCCACGTAGCTCGTGCAGAAGAACGCGCCGCGGTCACCGCTCAAGTTCAGCTTCTTTCCGGCCTTCTTGCCATAGTCGTGGCATGAGGCACAATGTTTCGTGAGGACGGGCTGCACCTCCTTCTGGAAGCTGAAGAGGCGCGCCGGGCCGTACCAGCCGTTCATCTTCGAGGGCGCGCGCCGCATGGCGAGCGGACGCTCCGTCACCGGCGCCGCCTCGCCCACGCGCTTCTCGTGGCAGCCGACGCACCCATACGTCTCGCCCGGCTGCACGAACGCGCCGCTACGCATCGACTGCACCATCTTCCCCTTCTCGTCGAGCGCCTGGAAGTAGACGAACGTGTTGCCCGGCACCTCGAAGTACGCGCTGCCGTCCGCTTCCACCGGCACCGTGCCGAGGATGCGCTTGTTCTCGAACGAGTGCCAGTTCATCGCGGCCGCCTCCTCGCCGTGGCCGAACCAGCCGCGCGGACCCGTCCAGTTCCGCTTCGGCGGCGACTCGACCACGCGCAGCGCCTTCACCGTCCCCGGCTTCACGCCTTTCATGTGCGTGCCGATGTACACGTTCTGCAGGTAGAACTTCCCGGGCGCGTCCGGCGCGTCGAAGTTGCGCTGCCGGCTCTGCACGACCGGCTTCTTCGTGGGACGCAGGATGACGGGCGACCAGATGCCGGGCGCGTCCGCGAGGAGTTCCGTCTCGTTGCCGTCGAGGTCGAGGTAGACGAGCGACATCTCGCCGTTCGCGCGACCGGTCATGCGGACGGCGAGGAAGCGCGTCTCGTCGATCGGGAACGGGTCCGCGTACTTGCACGCGAGGAAGCGCGTCGAGTCGAAGTCCTCCTGACCGCCCGCGTGGATGCGGTCGCGGTAGGACGCCGGCCACGTGCGCAGCACGGGCTCCTGCCCGTCCACGCCGCGCGAGCGGTCGATCAGCCCCAGCGCGCCCCACGGACGGTCGTGGCAACTCCCGAGGATCGCGATCGCCTTCGAGGAGTCGCCGCCCACGGCGCGCGCGTTGATCACGCCGCCGGGGCTCGTCGTGTTGTTGCCCCACCAGACGGCGTGGCGCGTGCCATCTGGGTTGCACGTCCAGAGTCCCTGCGCGTCGCCGAAGTCGCGGTCCACGTACTCCCAGCGGTCGTAGAGGACGCGTCCGTCGGGCAGGATGGAGGAATGTCCCTCGAAGAGCGTGGAGACGCCGATCTGGTGGATGTTCGCGCCGTCCGCCTCCATGCGGTAGAGGTTGCACATGATGTGGCGGTTGCACATGCAGTACTTGGGGTCGCGCGTGGAGGAGAACACGATGTCGCCGTCCGGCAGGAATGCGGGATCAATGTCGCTCACGCCCTTCGCGCGCGTGAGCTGGCGGAGACCCGTGCCGTCTGCGTTGACGACGTAAATGTGGTAGTCGTCTTCACGGCCATCGCGCATCGAAAACACGATCCGCTTCCCGTCCCAGTCCACCTCCGGGTCGCGGATCGTGCGCCCCTCCTTCTCCGGCACGATCACGCGCGTCGCGCCCGTCACGGGGTTCCACGCCTTGAGCGCGCCCTGCGTCCTGTAGCTCCGCTCGTTGATCTCGCCGCACTGGAAGAGCGTCGCCGTGTTGTGGTGGTCTACGCTGAACGCGGCGTGCGTCACGTACACGACCTCCGGCACGGACGCAAGCGCCGCCTTTGCGGCGGCCTTCGCGCCGGGCTTCTCGGCCCTGCCCAGGTAGAAATCGACGGCCGCCGCGCACTCCGCCGCCGTCTCGGCGTACGGATACCCCGTGCCGGGGATGCCCCAGGAGATCGCCCCCGGACGCTTCCCCGTCAGGACGATGCGCCCGCCCGGCGCGACCTTCTGCGCCTCGCCGATGAGCTTCCACATCGCCTTGCCGTCCGCGCACCCGGAGATGTCCACCGTCGCCACGCGGTTCGCGCCCTTGCCATGCACGGCGACGGGCGACGGACGCGGACGCGCCGCGAAGTCC
>JAFRNO010000471.1 GCA_017430155.1 Kiritimatiellia bacterium
AATAATCGAAAGCGGAGTCAGAAGAATCGCTCTCTACATAATACCGCGTCATTTTTCCCTTGTTGTAAGTCGCCGATGCCGTCACTCCTATCCGCCCCCAGTCCTTTTCATATTTCAATTTTACATTGTGGTCCTGATACGCCGTGCCGGGCTTGTTGCCAAAATACTCGGTGTATTTGTAATACGAATACGGTTCAAATCCACCTGGCGTATATTTTGCATACGGGGTTACGGTTTTTGACGAATTGCAGGAGTAAAGCACAGACAACCCCTTGTATTTGAGGTTGATGCCGAAGTCATACGACGGCTTGTTGTTGTAGCCTCCTATTATGATGTCTTCGGGCAGGGTCTCGGAGCATTCGTTCCTGACAACCATGGTGTCGATGAAGCCTTTAGCCCTTTCGCCGTCAGAGCGGTAGATGGAGCACCAGGCAAAAATGTCAAAATCATAGATGTGCTTTCCGACAGTCAGTCCGGCCTTCAGCTGTCCGAAATTACCTGCGCCGGCATTTACCTCGATGCCGTCCAAGTCGCCGCCGTCTTTTGTTATGATGTTGACTACGCCCGTCAGGGACACGTCGCCGTAAAGTGATGAAGATGGTCCGCGCAGGACTTCAATCTGTTTGATTTTTTTGAGGCTGATTGAATAGTCGGTCATCGCGGTGTTTGAATAATAACTATTGAGGCGGATTCCGTTGAGCATGAAGAGCATTTTTTCCTGTGCGAGGCCGTAGATGCCACGGTAGGCGAAGTTCATTATGCCGTTGGTTTCTATGACGGAAATGCCCGGCACGTATGCTCCATCGCGTGAAACCGGCTTCCCGCTGGCCGTCCTGCATGACAGCTACCATGAGACCGCCATCGGGGCATCGCCCGGAAAGGCGCGCAAGTCCGGAGACGGACGCCTCGGCGCCCCGTGGCTTGTGGAGCCGTCGTGGCGCGTCACGCATTTCAACGCGTCCGGCCGCGAAGCGCTCCGTCCCTACGCCAAGGCGCTCGCGCACGGCGACCTTTTCGCCTTCGCGAAAGGCGGGTTCCTCGTAAGCACTCTCGGCACCGAGGATGTCCTTGCGCCATTCATGCGCCACTTCCGCGCCCTCCCGGCCGTGAAGTTCGAGGATGAGCAGGCACAGCATCCCGATGCGCAGGCACAGCATCCTGATGCGCAGGCACAGCATCCTGATGCGCAGGCACAGCATCCTGATGCGTAGGCTCCGTCCTGCGCAACCAAGGCCGTCTTGCGCACTGCCGTCGTGGACGGCGTTCGCTGGTACTATGCGCTCAACACCGGCTTCGCGCCCTGCGCCATCCGGCTCCCGCCCGGCCTCCGCGATGCCGTGACAGGGGAGGACATCCCTTCCGAAACAGCCCTTGATTCCTACGAACTGCGCGCCATGACAGTCCCTGTGCAATCCGCTTCTACGTCCATTCCGCTCGGCGAACTCGACTGGCAGTTCTCCGCCGAGGGCGTCCGCCGCGAGGGCGACCGGATCGTCGCCGAAATCCCGCAGGGCGTGACGGACAGCGTCGCTGTCGCCACGGCCGCGCTCGACCTCGCCCCCTACGCCGACCACTGCCTGCGCCTCCGCATCCACGCGAAGGGCTCCGGCCTCGGAACCCCTCCCGAGAAATGGCTGGGACTCAAGTTCATGGTCAGGCTCGACCTCGCGTCGGGCGAAACCAAGTGGCCCGGCACCCAGCAGCGCACCGGCGACTTCGAGGACGACCTCGAGACAACCTTCGATCTTGAGCAGTTCGGTCCGCTCGCATCCGCGACGCTCGTCCTCGGACTCGAAAAGGGCGACGGACGCGTCGAATTCGACCTCTCCACGCTTCGAGCCGACGATTTCGGCATCCTCTTCCCGCGCACCAACCAGGACTACATCGTCCGTTATGCGGCACCTGCGGGCGATCCGCCCGCGTCCCCGGCGTCCATCTTGCCGCAACCACCTTGCGTGGTTGCGGGTCCCCCCCATCGGGGGGCGGAGGGGGGCGCGGCCAACCGCGGCGCGATGCTTGCCGGCAAGGTCTCGAAGATCACCGAGGACGATTTCGCTACGCTCGCCTCGTGGGGCGCCAACCTCGTGCGCTACCAGATGATGCAGGACTACATCCCGTCCGGCTCCGCCGCCGAGAAGCGCAGCGACCCGCGCTGGCTCGACCAGGCGCTCTACGACGCCCATCTCGCCGAGACGCTTGGCATCCTCGAAACAAATATCCTCCCGTGGGCAGCCGCGCACGGGATGCGCGTCGTCGTCGATTTGCACCAGACGCCCGGCGGACGCAACAAGCGCGGCGAAAACCGGATGTTCTTCGAGGAGCGCTTCGCGGAGCGCTACGTCGAAATCTGGCGCGAGATCGCCGCCCGCTTCCGCGGCGATCCGCGCATCTACGGCTACGACCTCGTGAACGAGCCCAAGCAGCTCGGTCCGGCGCCGTTCCCCTTCGACGCGCTGGAGAAAGCCGCCGCCGAGGCCATCCGCGAAATCGACCCCTCCGCGACCATCGTCGTCGCGCCCAACGGCATGGGCCAGCCGACCGGCTTCCGCAACTTTTCGCCGCTCGCGATGGACAACGTCGTCTACACGACCCACTGCTACGCGCCGATGGCCTTCACGCACCAGGGGCTTCCCGGCTGGCCGGGGAAGGCGGAAGACGGCTTCCGCTACCCAAATCCCGAAAAAGGCTGGGACAAGGACGCCATCCGCGCGGCGCTCGCGCCGGTGGCCGACTTCGCGCGTCGCCACCATGCCCGCATCCTCGTCGGCGAACTGAGCGCCATCTCGTGGGCGCAGGGCGCCGGCGACTGGATCCGCGACTGCACCGAAGTGCTCGACGAACTCGGCTGGGACTGGTGCTACCACGCCTTCCGAGAGTCCGCCGTCTGGGACGTCGAGAGGGAGTGGCGCGGCTGGAACGGCAAGCGCGACGTCTACGGCCCTTCGCCGGACAACCCCCGCCGCCGCGCCCTGACCGACGCCCTCTCCCGCTGATTCCGGGCGGTGCGGTCTGTTTGACATTGGCATTTGTGCCATTGCTGGCAATGAAGATTTGGAATTTGTGAACAATTGCCAATCAGCGGTGCAAGTCTCGCGCGAAGTCCGCTAAGTCCGCGAAGAATTGGCGGCACCATGGCGCGGACAACGTTTGGTCACACCCTTCGAGAAATCGAGATTTGCTTTTTCTGGGAAAGTGTAACGACCATGGGGACAGACCCGGGTCTGTCCCCGTTGGGCCCACGGACCTCGTTTCCGGCGAACCGCTTCCGGGGCGACTTGCGCTCGGGCCCTGCGAAATGGTATCCTTTGCCGCGAAACGAACCACATGAAAAAAGACCTTGGCAGATTCGTCTCGGCGACGGGACTTTGCGTGGCGGCCGCACTTGCGGCGGCATCCGAAAATGGCGCGGCGGAGACGCCGAGGAAAATCCTGTGCTGGGGGGACAGCGTCACGGAGGGCATGGGCATGCCGCGCGGCAAGGACTATCCGGCCAGGCTCCAGGCGCTTCTCGGCCCGGATTTCGAGGTTTTCAACTCCGGCGACGGCGGCGAAAACTCCGTGACCATTCCCGTCCGGCAGGGCGCGGTGCCGATCACGACGGCGGCGCCAGTCGTCTTTCCGGCCGGCGTGTCCTCCGTCCGGATCGGCGACGCCGGCGACAACGGCTTCCGCACCCCGTCCGGCGACAAGATCAAGCTCACGTCCGCCCTCGGGCGGCAGATTCCGGTGAACCCCGTC
>JAFRNO010000472.1 GCA_017430155.1 Kiritimatiellia bacterium
CGCCCGCGCCCTTCGCGGCGAGGGCCGCCTCCACCTCCGCTCGCCAGGCCTGCACGGCCTTGCCGAACGCGGGGCGATCCTCATTCGGGACGTCCTTCATGCCCTTGATGAGCGCGGGGATCGACCCGTTGCGCCCCACGTACTTGACGCGCAGTTTTTCAACGGCATCGGCATCGGCCGCCGCCGCGATCTCCGCGAGCGACGCCGCCTTGCCCTGTTCTAGTTCTTCGAGTGTCATAACCTTGTCTTTCGATAAACGACCGATATTATACCATATCAGCGCGCGAAGCGGTAGAGGCGCAGTGTGTCAGGCGCAAGCGGCGCGTCTGACGCGACCGCGCCCGCCTCGGGCTCTGTGATCGATGTCGGCTCGCCGAGACCGGCGATTGCCACGGTGGCGGGCTTCTTGCCCATGTTCCACACGAGGACGCCGCTCCCCTTCGCGCCCGTGAAACGCTTCGCGAGGCAGCCTGTCCCCGTAAAGGTGAAGCCGTCGGTGTCCACAAAACGCCCTTCAAGCAGCAAGTCCGTGTTCGCGTGCTGGAAGTCGCTGATCGCCTTCATGTAGGCGGCGAGCTTTTCCTGCGGGGCGGACGCCAGAAGCTTGAGGCTGGGCGGGCCCTTCACGGTGCCGTAGTCGCTTGTCACCTTGCCCGTCTCCACGTACACGCGGTCCGGACCGTAGCGCAGCTCGACGTCGTGCCGGAAGCCGAAGGCGAGCGTGTAGTTCAGCATGGTGCGGTCGACGATCGGCGTGGGGACGCGCACGGTGCTCGCGAACTCCGGGAAGGTGTACTTGATGATTTCCGGCCATTCGCCGCCGGGGTTCTTCTCGCCGAGGCGCGCCCGCACGAGCGAGTTGCACGCGGGATGGTACGTGCCGAACGAGCAGCCGTGGAAAAACGCCACGGAATCGAAGATGGAATCGTGCAGACCTTCCGTCATGATCACGAAGTTCGGGTTGATCTTCTTCATCTCGTCGGCAATCGAGCTGATGAACGCGGGACGCTCCGCCTCGTAGCTCCACGCGGGCGTCGGGTGGCCGTGCCCCTTGCCGTAGCAGGCGAACGGCGAGAAGATGCCAAGCTGGTCGTAGAGGAGCGCGTCGGCGCCGAGTTCATTTGCCTGGTGGGCGAGAAAACGCATCCGCTCGTGCCAAGGCGCCGCGTGCAGGCAGCCGAGCGCGAAGTCATAGCGCGGGATGTCGCTGTACTTGTGGTAGTTCTGGATGACGAGCTTGCCGTCCTTCTTCACGAGCGCGATGTTCTTGCCGTACTGCTCCCAGAACGCGGTGGCCCCTACCTGCTGCAACTGGCCGTTCGCGTAGATGCAGACGCGCTTGCCGCGCTTCTGGAGGAGCCTGATGCCCTTCACGAGCGCCTCGCGTCCGCCCATCTTGGGGCAAGGGTCGTAGTCGGGGTAGAGGTGGTCGTGTCCGCCCACGGTCCAGCCGAAGAGACCGATCATGTCGAGGCCGAGCCTGTCCGCGTAGTCGGCCAGTTTGTCGAAGTCGCCGTACGGCCAGAATATCTCCTCGTTCTGCTGCTTGAGGATCACGAGCAGCCAGCCGTTCACCTGTTTCGTCCACGCGGGGAAGTCGCCCACCTTCCGCACGGAGTCGTACCAGGCGCGGTACTTCCGCGCCGCGACGTGCCAATCGCCCGCGTAGCGCGCGAACGACACGGTCGGCAACGTCCATGTCTGGCCGGGTCCGAGGAAGATCGGATGCACGGGCGCGATCGCCGCCGTGTTCTGCGCGGGACGGTAGTGGAGCGTGAAGCGCTTGGTGCGCGCAACGGGATCGAGCACGCTCACGGACGCGCCGGACTTCCCGTCGTCGAGCGCCACCCACGGCATCGCGAGCTGGCGGCCCGGGTAGTTGGCCGTCTCGTACTTGTACTCGCCGTCGCCGACGGGCTTCCAGCCGACAGGACGCTTGGGGCCGTCCGCCGCCGCGAAGCTCGAGACGCGCCGCCCAAAGCCGTCTGGCACGTAGAACCCTGAACGCGCCTTGTCGACGGGCAATCTCTTGAAGATCGGCCCCTCAAACGCCGTCACGCGTCCCGTGCCCTTGTTCACCACGCGGCCCGTCACCGTGCAGCCGTCCGCCGTCTCCACGGCGTCCAGCTTCACCTCCACGTCCGCGCGCGGCGCGGCGCTCGTCACCTCGACGACGCGCCCGTCCGGCTCCTCGACCGTGAGACGCCACTCCGGCTCGGCGCCCCATGCGCCAAGCGTCGCGCAGACGGCAACCGCGACCGCGCGCCGCGTCATGGCATCTGTCCCTTGGATGCCTTCGTGAGAAAATCAATCGCACCGTCGAGGCGTTTCAGCAACTCGGCCTTGTCGTCCGAAATCGCGTCAGGCACCTTTTCGGCGTCAAACTCCCCGCGCAGTTTGGTCAGTTCGGCGATGGTCGCGCCGCTCAACTTCTGCACGGCGGCCTTGGCGGCGGCTTCTTTCGCCTTGTTGTCGCCGCCTGCCTTCTCGGCTGCGGCCTCAACTTCCTTGCCGAGCTTCCTGAAGGCCGCCTCGATCTTCGCCTCATACGGCTTGATATGCTTCTGCAGGAGCGGGCCATTCTTCACAAGGCCCTTGACGTGCGCGAGGTACTTCTCAGGACCGCCCTTCTGGTAGCCGGTCTGCGCCAGCACCTTGCCCTGCGCGTCCAGCAGGAGCACGGTGGGGAATCCGCGGACGGCATACTTCTCCGCCAACTCCTTGTTGCGTTTCTGCTTCGCCTCGGGAACGAGCGACTTGTCGCTGGGGAAGTCGAGGAACACGGGTACGAACGTCGTGCCCACCTCGTCGCTGAACGCCTTCTGGGACAGCACCTCGCCTTCGAGGCGCTTGCACCAGATGCACCAGTCGCTGCCCGTGAAGAGCGCGAGCACGGTTTTCTTCTCGGCCGCGGCCTTTTTCAAGGCGGCGTCCCAATCGTCCGTGAAGCCGACCGGCATCGCGAACACACCCGCGGCAAGGACCGCGGCCACAGTCAGGATGATTTTTTTCATGGCGCTAGTTTACCGAAAAACGCCGCGCCCTGCAACCAGAATCTGCCTTTTCCGTCAACCCCTTCCGCGCGACTCAGCGTGCAAAGCGGTAGAGGCGGAGCGTGTCGGGCGCGAGCGGCGTGCCCGGCGCGACCTCGCCCGCTTCGGGCTCCGTGACAGATGCCGGCGCGCCGAGACCATTGATTGCGACGGGGACGGGCTTGTCCGCGACGTTCCACACGCACACCGCGCTCGAGCCGTCATCGGCCACAAAACGCTTCGCGACGAGGCCGTCGCCCTGCGCGGAGAAGCCCTCATCGTCGACGAACTTGCCACGCAAAAGATACTTCGCGTACTTGCGCTGGAAGTCGCCCACGGCCTTCATGTACGCGCTCGCCACGTCCGGCGGCGTCGCGCCCATCGCCGCGAGCGACGGCAGGTTCTTCACCTCGCCATAGTCCTCGCGCATCGGCACCTTGCCCTCCAACGCGTATACGCGGTCGGGCATGTAGCGGATCTCGATCTCGTGCCGGAGGCCGAATGCGGCGGCGTAGTTCACCATCGAGCGGAGCGTCATCGGCGTGGGGTTGCGCGTGGTGGTGACGAGCTCAGGGAAGGTGTAGCGGAAGAGTTCGGGGAAAGGCTCGGACGACTCGCGCGTCGACGCGCGGCTTGCGCGCAGCGCGTTGACATCGCTCATGAACGCGCCCGGCTGGCAGGCGTGGAACATCCCGACGGTGTCGAGGACTGAGTCATGCAGACCCTCGGTGAACACGGCGAAGCCCGTGTTCTTCTCCTGGATCCCCGCCGCCATGCGCTGCAGGAAGCCGGGACGCTCCGCGGCGTGGGTATACGACGGCACGGGATGCCCGTGGCCGGCGCCCCAGCACTCGAACGGCCTCTGCACGCCAAGCTGGTCGTAGAGGATCGCGTCCGCGCCGAACCCCTCAGCCTGTTGCGCCAGCGCGAACATTCGCGCGTGCCATGCCTCGCCGCACAGGCAGCCGAGCGCGAACTGGTAGACCGGGATGTCCTTGTACTTGTGGTACGTCTGGATGTACGGCGTGCCAGCGCGCTTGCGGACGGCGAGGCCCTCGCCGTGCTCGCCCCAGAACTTCGTGGCGCCGACCTGCTGGAGCTGTCCGTTCGCGTAGATGCACACGCGGATGCCGCGCCGGTGCGCCTCTGCGATGCCGGCCTTCAGCGCCTCCGCCCCGCCCATCTTCGGATCGGCGTCGTAGTCGGGGTAGAGGTGGTCGTGCCCGCCCACCGTCCATCCGAAGAGGCCAATCGAGTTGAGTCCGTTGCGATCGGCGACGTCGCAGAGCTTCGGGATGTCGGTGTACGGCCACATCAGCTCCTCGTTCTGCTGCTTCATGATCACGAGCAGCCAGCCCGTGAGGTCACGCGTCCAGTCGGGCGCGGCG
>JAFRNO010000473.1 GCA_017430155.1 Kiritimatiellia bacterium
CGAAGCGAAGGCGAAGCGGTAGCGGAGCGTCTTTGGCAACCATCGGAGTTTTAAAAATCGTTCGTTCATGTCTCCTATGCCCAGATAGACCGGTATAACATCTTGCGAACGGGGGAAGTGATGTGGTAGACTAGTGGCGTCTGGAACAGATGAAAGGAACTCGATGATGAGAAAATCTTTTCGCCTCGGCGCGATCCTTCTGACATGCTGTGCGGGCAGCCTGCTGTCGGCCGCGGAGATCACCGGCGCAAACGCGGAAGTGGTGGTGGCGCCGGCCGCCCCGCCCGCCACGCGCTTTGCCGCCGCGGAGATGACGAACTACCTCGCGCGCGTGCTCGGACACGCAATCCCCCTCGTCCCAGCGCCCACCGAGGGCCGCTACGCAATCGTCCTCGGCACGAACGCGTGGAGCCGCGCCGCCGGTCTCCGTCCCGAGGCGCTCCCCCGCGATTCCTACTGCGTGAAAATCGGACCCGACCGCGCCTACGTGGCGGGATGCGACGACCCGGCGCGCGACCTCGCGCGGCAAATCGCGCAGGGGAGCATCATCTTACACTGCGAACACGCAACGCTCTTCGGCGTCTACGGATTCCTCGACCGCCATGCCGGCGTGCGGTTCTACTTCCCGGGCGAACTCGGCACCGTCGTACCGTCCGCCCCATCCATCCGGCTGCCGGAAGGCGACTACGCCGTCACGCCGCGTTTCGCCCGGCGCGACTGCTACCTCAGCGGCGCAGGGCCCTACCCCGGCATCGATCCGAACGACACGAAGGCCCAGCGCCGCGCCAAGGCCGTCTACTCGCTCCTTCTCCGCGAGGAGACCGACCGCATCTCGTGCTGCCACGGACAGAACCGGTTCAAGATCGCCGAGCGCTTCAGCGAGACCCATCCCGAATACTTCCAGCTGCGCAAGAACGGCACGCGCTGCATCGGCACGAAGTTCGAGCACAACTGGATGGGACGCCAGCTCTGCCACACGTCGAAGGTGTGGGACATCTTCCGCGAGGACACGCTCGCGCGCATCCGCAAGGGCGAGCGCTACGTGGACATCATGCCGCAGGACGGCATGTCCGCCTGCATGTGCGAGAACTGCCAGCGCGTGTTCAACACCGACGACTTCTCCCTCGCCTCCGGCTACGCCACGGAGCTCATCTGGTCGAACACCGTCACCGTCGCGAAGGCGATCACCGACGCGGGCCTCGACGGCGGCGTCTCGCAGATGGCGTACGGCACCTACCGCAACATCCCGTCCGTCGACATCCCCGAAAACGTCAAGGTCGTGCTCGCCGTGGGCGGCCCGTGGTCCGAGTCGCATCCCGACATCCGCGACAAGCAGATCGCGTTCGTCCGCTCGTGGGCGGAGAAGCTCGGGCGTCCTGTCTCGTGGATCTGGACGTACCCCATGAAGAACTACGGACGCCTCCAGGCGCGCGACGTACCGCAGGTCGCGCCCCGCGCGTTCGCCAAGTACTACACGCTCGCCGAACCGTACATCGACGGCTCGTTCGTGGAGTCAAACGTGGGCGAGTCGCTCGTGCAGAACTACCTCAACTTCTACGTGTTCTCGAAACTCGCCTGGGACGGGAAGATCGACGTCGAGCAGGTGCTCGCCGAACACCACCGCCTCATGTTCGGCGCGGGCGCGCCGCACATGGCCCGCTTCTTCGACGCTCTCGAGCGCAAGTGGATCGGCGAGATCGCCGTCCCCTCGCTGATCGGCGAGACGGAGATCGGCCCGATGCTGTACGGTCCGAACGAGATCGACCTCTGGCAGAAAATCTATTCCCGCGCCTTCCTCGACGAACTGAATCGTTCTCTTCAGGCGGCCGCCGCGGCCGTGCCGTCCGGCTCGCTGGAGGCGCGTCGCATCGCCTGGATCCGCGAAGAGCTCTACGAGCGCGCCGCGCGCCACCAGAAGGAGTTCATGAGCCTGCTCTCGCCGGACGTCGAACGGGCGCGACGCGCGGCCGACAAGGACGCGCGCGTGGTCGTGGAGTCGGGCGCGGACTGGAAAGGCTGGTCGCTCCCCAAGAACGTGCTGCGTGACGGCACGGCCGTGGGGCTCGTGGCCGACGGACGCCTCTACGTGGGCTGTGCGCTGCGCGGCGCCACGGCGCTCAAGCCGAACACGAAGTACCGTCTCTCCTACTTCCTCAAGCCCGACAAACTGGAGCGGCGCGACGCCAAGGAGGGACGCGGCGGCGCGTGCATGGAGGTGGAGCAGTACGGAAAGAAGTACTCGGCGCTGCGGATGCCGGCCGCGACCTACTGGAACGGCACGCGTGACTGGATCCACCAGTCGGTCGAGTTCACCACGAACGAAGACGTTGCCCAGCTGCCGGGCTACAAGGCCAACCTCTGGCTCCGCGTCTTCAACTCCACCGGCACCGCCTGGTTCGACGGCGTCCGCCTCGAGGAAATCCGCTAAAGGGCCTTGATCTTGATGTTGCGGAAGGAGACGGGGTCGTCGTGATCCTGCAGGAGAATCCGCCCGGACGGCGCCTCGCCCCACGCGCCGCCCTCGAGAAACTTCGGCTTGTTCCATTTCGTCAGCTTGAAGGCCTCGCGGAACTTCTCGTCGCCGCGCGTGTACTCCAGCACCTTCACGCCGTTGAGCCAGTGTTCGACATGCTGCCCTTTGGAGATGACCTCAGCCGTGTTCCATTCGCCGCACGGTTTCAGAAGTGAGGCGGCGGTGGGCGCGGGATAGAAGAAATAGAGGGCGCCGAGGCGCTTGTTGGCGAACGCCTCCGCCGTCACGTTCGGCGGCGCGGGATGCGCCGGATCGAGGAGCTGGTACTCCGTAGTCGTGCCGGCGTTGCGCTCGGGGTTGTAGAAGTACTTGATGCCGGAGTTGGCCGCGCGCGGCAGGCGGAAGTCGACCTTGAGGTGGAAGTCGCGGAACTTCTCCCGCGTGCAGATGTCCATGCCGCCCTTCGCACGCGCGCCGGGAATCGGATTCCATTTCCACTGGCCGTCGCCGGCCCACGTGCGCCGAGCCTGGATGGACAGCACGCCGTCCTTGATCTCCCAGCCTTCGCCGGCGGGCGTCTTCCCGTCCGCGCGCACCCAGCCCGCGAAGCTCGTGCCGTCCCAGAGGAGCCGCCACCCCTCCGCCCGTTCCGCGGACGAAAGCCGGTTGACCTCTTCCGCCGCGCCTACGGTTCCCGCAAGCAGCGCCGCCATGCAGATTGTCGTTATTTTCATCATTAACAACTCCTTCTCTTTGAAAGTTGGATAACGTCTGAAGCTATCTTAGAATCAGCACGGTCCCGACGACCGGCGAGAGCATGAGCGCGTTGCCTTTCACGAAGAGAGACCACTTGCCGCCGCCGGGGAGCCCCGTGAGCGTCGCGGACGACAGATTCGCCGTCCCCGTGAATCCCCTATCCGCCTCGGCGATCACGACCGGCCTGCCGTGCGGGTCAAGTCCCGAAGCGTTCGTGAACGCGTAGGCGGTCACGCCGTTCAGGTCGACCGAGCTGTCCAGGAAGGTCATGTGCCGGTCCGCCGTGAAGTCCCCGGCGTCGAACGTCCACGTGCCGGACGCAACGACGGCCGCGTTGGACACGCTACCCGCGCCCGCGAGGTTCGGGAGGGAGATGGCCGTGGATGAATGGAAGTCAACCGACGCCCCCGCCGCGATCGTCACGCCCGCGTCCCCGAGCGGTGCGCCGCCCGTGTTGTCGAGCGTCGTCGTAAACAGCGACCCGTCTCCCGGGTCGACGGGAATGGTGTAGAGCGTGCCGTCGAAGGTGTTGCGTCCCTCGAAGTCGATTGCGAAGCCAATGGGCGTCGCATTCTTCGCCGTCCACTGGCGCATGGCCCCATCGGTGGAGGGGCCGGCGCCGCCGGTATTCTCGCCGAGGCGCACCTCGAACTTGTGCGCGCCCGGCGAGAGCGTGACGTTGGCCTTGGTGACGGCGTTCCACATGGCGTTGTACAGCACCTGGACGCCGTCGATGTAGACGTTTATCGCGTCATCGAAATCCTCGACAAGCGTCCAGGTCACGTCCGCGTCCGTGCGGTTCCAGATGTAACCGGAGTAGACGACCGTCGTCTGCACCTTCCACCCGTCCCTCGTGTTAGCCTGGAGCGTGGAGTTGACGATGTTGTTTTCCATCGGCGTGCCGTTCCAGTTCGCGTAACCGTCGAGGACGCCCTCCAGAAGACCCGGACCGCCGTTGATGACCCGGAGGTGGCCGCCGCTGACAGTCACGGGAGACGACGGGTTGAGCGTCACGTCCTGCAGCGTCAGGACGCCGTCGCCCGTCTTGGTGAAGGACGTGCAGGAGAGCGTCACGTCGCTCACGGTGCCGCTGGTCGCCGAAACCGCGCCCAGGTCGAGCGGCACCGACGAGGCGAGCGCGCCGCCCGTGAGCAAAAGGTCCGCGCCGGACGGGATCGCGTTCGTGCAGAGGGCGCAGAGTCTGCCCTCCTCGACCGTGACGGGACCGCCGAAGGTGTTGGTCGCGGCGAGGTAGAGAATGCCACTGCCGCGCTTCGTGACGCCGCCCGACGCCGAGTTTGCCGCAAGCGTCGCCGTGCCCGTGTAGCGGTTCGTGGCGCAGATGCCGCCCTCGAACGTCACCGTGGGCGCGCTCGTGTAGCCGGTGCCCGGACTCGTCACCTTCACGCCCGTGACCCTCCGCGCCGTCGAGTCGTAGAGGCAGATCGCCGTCGCGCCGCGGCCGCCGCCGCCGCTGATGCGCACGAGGGGCGGACCGATCAGCTGCGTCTGGGCCAGCAGGGCGTCGGGCATGGAGACGCTCGCCACGCCGCTGCCCTCGGGACGCTCCAGCGGGACGTTCACCGTGAGGCCGTAGGTGTCCGTGTCGAACACCGCGCCGCCGGGATAGACGGTCACGGCGTCGGGCTGCTTGGCGGCGTCGGCGCGGAACATCGTCAGGGTGGCGGGGGTCTTGTACACGCCGCCGTCGAAGTTCAGCAGGGCCGTGATGGAGGCGCGGTCGCCCGCGAAGTTGTCGCTCGTGGCGAAAATGCCCGTCCGGAGAACGCCGCCGTTGTTGAGGTTGATCACGGCCGTGTGGTTCGTGCGGTTGCCGAGCCACGTCACCTTGTTGCCGAAGTTCGCGAGCGCGCCCTCGCCGTCGATCGTCATGGTCGAGAACGAGTTCGGTCCGATGGTGGGGTTGTCGAGCTCGCCGAGCGCCAGCATGCCGCTCGCGGCCGAGAAGTCGATCGTGCCGCCGTCCATGTACAGCAAGCCGCAGCCGCCGCGGGAGAGGCCCAGCCGCACGGCCGTCTTGGGCTCGTAGTCGAACGTGCCGCCGTGCAGGTACATCGCGCCGCGCGCGCTCGCGTTCGGCCCGGCGATGGTACCGTATCCCCACCAGGTGTGCGTGCCGCCGTTCAGCTCCACGTACCCGTAGCCGGCGTTCCCGTAGCGGATGTCGTTCACCGCGCCGCCCTGGTTCTCGACGACGCCGCCGTTCTGGATGATCGCGCCGCCGCCGTTCTTGTTGCCCTCGCCGAGCATGATCTTGTGGCGGACCGTTCCGCCGTTGACGGTCAGGATGCCGAAGCCCCCGTCGCTGTGGCCGAGCGACAGGGCCTTTGTCGCGACGTTGGTCGCGCATTCCGGGGACGCGGCGAACGTGGAGCCCGCCTCGACGAACATCCGCGCGGGGTTGGCCTGCGTTCCGGCCAGCGTGCTGCTGTTGGCCGCCGAACCCACCAGCAGCGTCGCACCGTTCGTGAGCACGAGCGAGGTGCTGGTCGAGCCGCTGTAGCGGGAGGAGATGGGAGAGGTGAACGCGCCGTCGAAGACGAGGGTGGTGCCATCGCGCACTTCGAGCGCCCCCTGGTTCAGCGTGATTGGCTGGGTGACGCGCAACGTGCCGCCGTCGTACATGGACATGCTCCCCAGCGGGAACGTCAGCGCGCGGTCCAGCGTCGCCTCGTTCGTGACGGACAGTCCGAGGAAGGACGTTTCGCTGAACAGCATCCCCTTGTCCGAAAATGCCTGGACGTCTGCGGAGGACCACTTGCCGTCGGCGTAGTTCACGATGAGCGTGCCGTTGGAGACGCTGAGCGTGTCCGCGCTGTCGTATCCCGGCAGCGACCCGTGGCTGTCCGCGTAGAGGTCGCCGCCGCAGACGACCGTGCCGCCGGAATACGTGTTCGCCCCGTTCATAAGCGAGAGACGGCCAGCGCTGCCGCTGTTCAGGAACAGCTTGCCTTCGCCGGACACCACGCCGTTCATGGTCGTCTGCTTGCTGGCCCCCACCGCGACGATGGCCGTGCCGCCCGCCAGGCAGACCGGTCCGTTCAGGACGTTCTTCGCCGAGGCGGTGCTGTTGCGGATCCTGTAGGTCGCGCCGTCGCGCAGGTTGAGCGTCCACGTGAAGGGAGCGGATAGGTTGTAGAGGTCAAAAAACGCGCCGCCGTAGACGTCCATCACGTTGCAGGCGCCGCCGGAGTAGCCGGTCGTCGTCTCGCTGCTCCAGTAACCCTCCTTCACGTCGATTCGGACAGTGCCGCCCTCGTTGAGCGCAATTCCCGTGAGGCAGACCATGTTCGAACCGACCTTCTCGATGTTGTGTCCGTTCATCGCCAGCGACCCGGTGCGGAAATCCCAGCGCCCGGCGGATTCGCTCAGCTTCGCCCCTCCGCCGCCGAACGTGACGTCGCCCGAGAGCGAGCCATGCGCCAGCGCGTTGTACTGCGACGACGCGCTCGTGTTGACGATCGCGCCCTTTCCGTCCGGACCCGATCCCTCCACCACGACGGCCCGGTTCGCGACGCGCACCGTGTCCGCGGCAGGCCCGCCGCCCGAGACGTCGAGCGCGCCGCGTTCCCTCACGACGATCCGCCCGTCCGCGCCGGCGAAAGGCGTGGCGACGTTGAACCGCAGCGCGCCGTCCCGCACGACCACGTCGCCGGAGTGGTTGGGGTTCGGCTGCGCGACGACGAGCGCGCCCTCGCCCAGCTTCTCGAACGTGGCCGCGCCGCTGAGGACCGGCGCCGTGGCGGCCGCGGCATTCGAGACCGACAGCGTCCCAGCGTTCAGGATGAACGACGAGAAGCCCGAGAACCCTCCGTTGAGCTCAAGCCGTCCGCCACCGTTCTTGGCCAAGACGCCCGAGACGCCGGACACCGCCACGTCCACCTTCGCGGTCGAGGCCGAGTTGGCGACCGACACGTTGAACGGCGTGGTGCCCGCGGCAAGCGTGCCCGCGCCGGAGATGACGAGGTTGCCGCCCGTGTCGCCGACGCCCAGGACGTCGAGCGTGAACGTCTGCCCGGAGGCGAGGGCCAGCTCGGAATCCCCGGCGTAGTCGAGGTAGAGCGCGTGGGCGGCCACCGCGTCCGCGGCCAGCGCGTTGGCGGGATCGCCCGCGGCGCCGAGGGCGTTGATGCGGTAGGTTTCCGCGGGGGCGTTCGCGATCGTGCTGCCGCGCGTCATGAGCGAGACGCCGCCGGTCGTGGACGGCGTGTAGGAGGAGACGTCCGAGGCGGCGATGCCGAGCCCGTTGGAGGCCACGACGCGGTAGTGATAGGGCTGCGTCTCATCATACATGCCGGCGTACGTGTAGGATCCGGCATTCTCGGGGAGCACCGTCGCGATGTCCGTCCACGGCCCTTCCGCGCTCTCGCCGCGCTGGATGTAGTAGCGGTGGACGTCCACGCTGGCGTTCCACGTCATCTGGACGTCCGCCGACCCGCTCGCGACGGACGTCGAGAACGAGCCGGGCTTGGTCGGCAAGGCGGAGCCGAAGACCGCGGCGCCGGACCAGTGCGCGTTGTCCCTGACGTTCGTTAACTTGATGACAATCTTGCCGTCGCCGTCCGCCGTGACCGCGTACTGGCGGCAGAGCGCGCGCCAGGGACCGCCCGCAGCGGAATAGATGTCGAGGTTCGCGTCCACCTGGACGTTGTTCACGAGAACGTTGCAGACGCGGCTGCCCGCGCCGCCGCCCGAGGAACCTCCGAAATAGTTTTCCGTGAGGTGGAGCTCGGCGACGTACGAGGCGTTGGGGACAAGCCCCGTGAACGTGACGGTCTGGTTGCCGCCGTAGCGCTCCAGCTGGTAGACGGGCTGCGGCGCCCACGTGTTGGCGCCCGTCCTGTCGATGGCGTGGTTGCTCGCGTTGCCCGAGTTGCCGCCGCTGACGGCGGAGGCGTACCAGCGGAAAGGCCAGATGTCGCCGGAATAGTTGTTGTTCGACGTGAACGCCTCGATCAGCCCGCGGCCGTCATTCGCGCGATCCGCCGCCAACGCACCCAGCGCCGCCATCCCGACGGCCAGCCATCCGATCCACGTTTTCATAGACACCTTTCCCTCAACTTCATCCCACGGTCAACACGGCACGCCACGCGGCTGTGCCTATCCATGCCGACCAGCTCTGCAGGAAAACGGGTGTATTATGTCATATCCTTCCCCTGCACGCAAGCGCAAAAGCCCCAGTGCCCATACGGCCGTCACACCTCCACCCATGTCGGTTCGTAGGCGATCTCGTAACGCTCGTCAAGACGGGAGACATTATAGATGGCAGTAGTGGAACCGTCGCGGCAGGTGAATGTTACAGGGTGGTGGTCGCCGGTGTGGATGTGTCCGCAGAAAACGAAACGCGGATGCTTCTCGGCAATCGCCTCGGTCAGCTCCGTCGAGCCAAAGTGTTCTGAATCAGTCTGGAGCGAACGATCCACATCGCTGCCGAGGATGTGCGGCGGCGAGTGTGTGACAAGCACGTCGAGTCCGGAAGGAATCTTGGAGAACCATTCGACGAGCCTGTCGGGCTCGCCCTCGAATGCCCACGAGTAGGAAATAATCGGCACCCACGGCGTGCCGTAGAATCTCACTCCGCCGATTTCCGTAGCCAAATCGCCGAGGAAGTGGACGTTCGACGAGAATCCGTATTTCCAGTCAATGTCGGCATCCTTGTAGACGATGTGCGCGATCGGGTAGAAGTCGTGGTTGCCGGGGATGACAGCGAACTGGATGTTGGGATATGAAGAGGTCCATTCCCTGAACTTTTTGTTGATCCACTTCTTCTGGTCGTTGATGTGCCAAGGACCGCGTCCGCGCAGCGGCGCGACATCGCCCGCAAGGACAACGACGTCCGCGCCCTTGGGATCGAGCCCCTCAAGATTGCCATGCAAGTCTGATGTAGCCATGATGCGCATTTGGATTCTCCTTTTCCTTATTAAACCTTTTTATTCTTTGATCTCTTGCCTATCGGATAAACAATGCATGAGGAAGTCGCATTGCGGATTGATTCGAGGAGCCCGGGAATTACCTCCGCACCCATCTTCGCAGCGGCAAAGGTCAGGCGACCCGCGTCTTTCAGCGATGCGCCCGACCAGAAGATTTCCTTCTTGTCGACGATGATGAAACGATCGTGGCAGATTCCGCAGATGGTCTTTGTAAATTTGCCGCATTGAGCGCCGAACGCCTCGAAGTCGGATTCCTCCAGTTCGCCGTTGGAGTGCGTGACAAGCTCGACCTTCACGCCGCGCCCGCGCTTGGCGAGCATGTCGAGCGTTGCCACGCCGGGATAGGCGTCAATCACGATCAGTTCCTTCTTCGCCCGGCGTATGAACTTGACCAGCAGCGACTTCGCATCCCAGAACTTGTTCTGGTAGAAGATGCTCTGCAAAGGAATGTCCTCGGCGCTCATCTTCGCAAAGATTTCATCAAATCTCGCCTCATTCTTTGACTGGTCGGTAATTTGCCGACGTTCCACAGACTCCATGCGCGACAACAGCGGCTCAACATTGGCAAGCACCCGACGCATTGCGACAAAGGCTCGCATGATGCGGATGTTGATTTCTATCGCAGTTGACGACCGTAATACACCGCTAAGCATCGCTATACCATTCTCAGTAAAAGCGTATGGCATATATTTCAGGTGTTCGCCACGTTTCCCGTTTAAGGTGCCAATTTGGCACCTTAAACAATCCTCCTTCGTCAACTGGAACATGAAATCCGATGGAAACCGCTCTATGTTGCGTTTAACCTGGCGATTGAGATACTTCACTTCGACGCCATAGAGCGCAGCCAAATCCCTGTCCAACATGACCTGTACGCCACGGACAGGCACAATCATCATCCGAATTGCATCTTCCGACGCAACATCATTCGGATCGTCCGTAACAATCTGATTCTCACTCATTACCGATTCCTTTCTCCCGCATTGCAGGGTGTTTTGTTTACACTACTGTTTAATCGACGGCACACGCCGCCGATAGCAGTTTGGAATCGGCCCTGCCAGCCATCCACCGAAGTGGCGTCCGCGTTTTTCAGCGGAGGATCTCGCTACCCGGCCCGCGCGGATCCCGAGTACTACAGAAACGGGTCCGGTCCGGACGGCTTTCGCTGTATAGCCCCACCGGGGGCATCAATTCCCGAAAGCGCCGATAGTGTACCACAATCCGGCCCGCTTGTGCGGAACTTTTTACCGAACTCTCTGGCTGATGTCCGAGGGGGGAGTAAAAGTATGGTAGAATTTGGGCATGGCAAAAAAGATGTTGATGATGGCGTATGCGGCGGCGATGGCTGTGGCGGTGGCAAATCCCCTGCCCGAACGGGTCAAGGGGCTGGCGGAGGAGAACATCCCCTGGCGGAGCGTGGGGCCAGGCGGCGGCGGCTGGATCCAGTCGATCCTCTGGAGCCGGCACGCGAAGGACCGCCTGTTCGTGGGATGCGACGTGGGCGGGTTCTACGTCTCCGAGGACGCAGGACGCCACTACGAGATGCGCAACCGCGGCCTCAAGCACATGTACGTCGAGACGATCGCCGAACACCCTACCAACCCCGACATCCTCTTCCTCGGCACGCTCGGCGGCATCTACAAGACGACAGACCGCGGCCAAACCTGGCAGGAGAAGCGCAGCGGCCTCCCACCGATCTCCGCCAGCAGCCACTCGGTACAGATCTCGAAGTTCGTGTTCGCCCCCGGCAACCCCAACACGCTCTACGCCGCCGTCGGACAGCCCCGTACATACAAGGGCGCGCGCGGCGAGGTGTGGCGCTCGGACGACTGCGGCGAGACGTGGCGCATGGTCGTGAAGAGCGGCCTCGCCGAGGACGTCAACGTCTTCGACCTCGCAATCGACGCCTCAAACGCCGCCCGCCTGCTGGTGGCGACGAACAAAGGCCTCTTCCGCAGCGAGGACGGCGGCGAGACGTGGGTGCCGTCCAACGGCGGCCTCCCCGCCCACCTGCGCACGCGCCACCTCGCCTGGAGTCCCTCTTCCCCGAACGTCGTCTACGTGACCCTGCGCCAGAAAGGCGGCGATGCGCCGTGGTCGGCCGGCGTGTACCGCAGCAAGGACGGCGGACGCACCTGGCAGCCGCGCAGCAACGGCCTCAAGCAGCTGGCGGGCAAGCCGGGCAGCAACGACCAGCTCTGCACCTGGACGGACTGCCTCGCCGTCGACCCGCGCAACCCGGACGTCGTCTGGACCGGTGGCGCCAGCTGGTGGTACACGGGCGTCTACGGGACGACCGACGGCGGACAGAACTGGAAACGCGCCTTCCCCGATGAACGGCCCGGCTGGCTCAAGTTCTGGGGGCCGACCGTCATGTGCCTGTCCCTCTCGCCTGCCGACCCGTCGCGCCTCGCGTTCGGGACGTCAGGCATGGTCTACACCACCGAGGACGGTGCCGTCACCTGGGCGCAGCGCTATTCGGAGGAACGGACCGACGGTAAGATTGTCGGCACGGGTCTTGATGTGACATGCCTCCATTCCGTCACGCCTTCGCGGCACCAGCGCGGGAAGTTCTATCTCGGGTATTACGATATCGGTTTGCTGGTAACGGACGACGACGGCCGCTCGCTCACGCGTCAGATGACGGGTGTACCCGGCAAGTTCTCCAACTCGTGCTTCTGCGTGGCAGAGGCCCCCGACGACCCTCAGACGGTTTGGGCCGGATTCGGCTCCTGGGGCGGCGGCGGTTCGGGCTGCGTGGCGAAAAGCGCGGACGGCGGCCAGACGTGGTTGCCCTGCACCAACGCGGCGAGCGGCTGGATCGACACGCACGTGCGCGACCTGACCGTGCTTGGAAGCAAGCCGAACTACCACCTTCTCTATGCGAGCCCGAAGGGGTTGATTGAGAGCGTGGATGGCGGCGCCACCTGGGCGTGTGTTGACTTGGCGGAGTTTCCGGAAGCGCCGCGCGTGCGGGCGCTCGCGTATGACGGGAGGCACCTCTACGCAGGTGTGGCAGGCGCGAAAGGTGAAGGAGGTGCGGTTTACGGTCGCGCAGGAGCGCGACCCTCCCAAGTGTGGCAACGGCTCACGCCGGTCTCGCTGTCGATTGGACAGATCAAGGATGTGGCGGTGGAGGGCGACCGCGTGCTCGTCACGGCACGGAGCGAATGGCGCAACCACACGACCTACGAGGGCGGCGCGTGGTTCAGCACGGATGCGGGCGCGACGTGGCGTAAGGTGTTCTCGGACAAATTCTGCGGCGCGGCGGTCATCTCAGGCGGCGAGCTGTTCGTGTCGCTCACGGACCACCCATACCATGACCACTGCGTGGGCGGCGGCGTAATCCATTCACGCGACGACGGCGCCACGTGGACCCACCTCGACGGACCCGGTCTCCAGAACTGGAATGCGTCCGCGCTTGCCGTCGACCCGTTCGACCGCAAGTCGCTCTGGGTCGGCACGGGCGGCAACTCCGTCTTCGTCGGCCACCTACCGTAAAGCGGGTGCGGCAGAAATGCGTACCGGGCCGAGCAATCCCGAAGGAAGGAGCGAGTCGGTCGGTTTGTACGGGTTGATGTTCGTGCGCGTCAGGCGCTCGGACTCGGGCAAGCCCGCGTCGTAGATCAGCCGGTTCGGCCAGAGGTTCGTCACGCGCACCTCCAACACATTCCCCTTCTCCTTCACGTTCGCCGCCGTCACGGCGAACGGTGCCGTCCACGCCGTGCCGGACAACTTGCCGTTCACGAAGACGGTGGCCACGTTCTCGACACGCCCCAGATCAATCTGCACGGGCAGGCCCTTCTTCCATTCGGGCGGCGCGTCGAAGATCGTGCGGTAGGTCGCCGTGCCCGAGTAGTGGCGAATGCCCGGCTCGGATCGCGTGGTCCAGTCCACAAGGTCGTCAAAGATTACCGGCGCTGCCGGCCCGCCCCAGGTAGGGTCGAAGGTAACATTCCATGGACTGGGGATTGGCATACCCGAAGCGGCGAGACGCCGCTTCCCCCAGGGGAGGGTCGCAGCTTGCTGCGACCGAAACACCACAAAAATCGACCCGTACGCTGGTAACTCCAGCGCCATGCAGGGGCCTGTCCCCACAAAACCGGGGACTGTCCCCACGATTTCGGGGACTGTCCCCATAGGAGTTCCAGACACAATCTCGAGGACTGTCCCCATAGGAGTTCGTTGCCCCGTCACAGCGTCCCAGAGCTCAACTGACCTCCCCTTTGGCTGGCGAAATGTCGCGTTAAATGAAATCTTTTCGTCTTTTTGATTAGAAATGAAGTAGATATCTGTCCCGTCTGGGAGAATCCGATGAATCCAGTCAATCGTCGGCGAAAGAGCTTCTGGCGATGGGGACAGGCCCCTCGTACTGAAATCGGGTCCTACCCCCTTTGCCGCGAGAAACGCCCGTGCAGCCGCCCGGTCCACTAGCACCCAACCTTTCCCCACCGGGGTCTGTCCCCGTACATTCGGGGTCTGTCCCCGTGGGCCCCACAGGGCGTCGGCGGCGGCGTGGTAGCGCGCGCTCGAATCGTTCATGCTCGTGGGGCCGCTCGGACGCGGACCCACGAGCGTCGCGCCCGCCTCCACGAGCTCGCGCATCTTCAGCATCGCCGCCTCGCCCACCGAAAGACCCACCGGCGGGTATTCCTGGACCTTCTTCATCGGACCCGGACGCATGTGCCCGTTCGTCTTGGGGTTGCGGTCGGAGAGCAGCAGCACGCGGTAGCGCATACCGCTCGGCAGCACGATCTGTCCGTCCTCCACGCGTGCCTGCAGGAGCAGTTCCGTGGGACAGAAGTCATAATCGTACCCTTCGCCGAGGCCCGTGGCGGATGTCTTCAGACCCGCGAACAGATTCACCGCGTCGCCCGCGTAGATCAGGCAGTCGGCGACGAAGCGTCCCTGCGAGAGCATCCACGAACAGCGGCTCAGGTAGAGGTTGAAGGCGTCCGACTGGTCGAACCAAGTTGTCTGCGGGTTGTAGTGTGTGCCGACGTTGCGGATGAAGCCGGGCTTGTCCGTGAGCGACGGCGAGAGCTTCATGCCGTGGTAGCAGACGCGCGTGAGGCCGTCGCAGAACGCGCGGTCGGCACACGGCTTCATGGTGGCGGGCGACTCAATCCAGTACGTGTTGATCGTCGTGAACGCCTCGGCCAGCACCTCGTCCATGCCGTACACGTGGGCGGCGTTCGCGGCGTCGCGCACCATGAAGCGCTGGGGCGGGAGCGGACGGTGTCCGCTCGGCATCCAGAACTCGCCCATCGCCACGTCGCACCGTCCCTGCATCCGCCGCACGTCGCCCTGACGCTGGTGAGGCCCCGCCGCCTCGGCGATCGAAATGAGCCCGTGGCGGTTGGCGACTTCCTTCTGGTAGGCGTAGTGGTTCTCGGCGATCAGCTCGCTCACGGTCTCGTTGAAGTCGCGCAGGAAACGCGCCCGCTTGGGTCCGGACACGAGCCGCACGCCCGCCTTCACGGGCAGCCACGGCAGGATGTCGTAGCCGCGCCGCCGACGGAACTCCTCGGCGAAGGTGTCCGTCCAACTCACGGTGCCGGCCTCCCAGCTGTCGCACATCACGCCCTTGAGCGCAGCCCGCTCATCCGGAGCGAGCGCATCCAGAAGTGGCGTCATCACGCGCGCCCAGTGCGCGTCGAACGCCGCCTTGCTCATGTGGTCGATGTAGCATCCCATCCAGCCGAACACCTTCGGCACGTAGCCCACGCGCAGGATGCGCCACTTCCCCTCGGGCGCGTCCGGCCATTCGAACTCGTCCGTCTCGCGGTTCAGGTGGCGCGAGACGTCGCGTACCTCCGCGAGCGGCACGTCGTTTGTCGTGTCGGGGACTGCGAGCACGGCGATGTCCCAGTAATATTTCGGCGAGCCGTCCGCGTTCTTCGGAGTCTCCTTCACGCCCTTCTTGGGGAGATTGACGGCGGGTCGAGGACGCCCCGCCCTACCA
>JAFRNO010000474.1 GCA_017430155.1 Kiritimatiellia bacterium
AAGGAATCGCTTTGACTATTGTCGTTCATTGGGGGGTATTATAGCACATTCCCGCGTCGCGCGTTTGGCCCGCTAGCGGAATGAGATATACAACCCAGCCGGAACGAAGCGCTCGTAGCAGCCCATGTCCACGCCCTTGCCCGAGACGCGTTTCGATCCGGCAAGGTCGGTCGCGTCCGTCATCCAGTCCTCCAGCCGGCCCGCGTTGCGGCACGGCGAGTTGGGCTGCAGCGTGAAGTCGCCGTTCGCGGCATCGGCGAAGAGCGGGTCGGCGTTGACGCAGCCATTTGCCGCAGTGAACTTATTCTGCAAAGAAGCCCCTGAAGGCCAAATACAGCAGTTCTGATAACAAGATGCGGGCATTATCCAGGCCTGAGTACCCGAATCGGCGTCGGTCGTCACCGGCTCCGGATTCCCCTTCACCGTGTTGAACGCGATGACGCAGTTCGTGATCGTGCCGCTCCAGCGGTGGTGTACGCCGCCGTTCATCGTGTAGCCGCTGTCATTGGACACGACCGTGCATGAATCGAGGACCACGTCGTTGTAGGAGACGAAGTGGATGCCTGCGCCGTTGGCGTCGGCGCCACCTCCCCCCTTCGTTTTGTTGAACGCGAACAGGCTGTTCCGCACCACAAATGGCTTGTCATGTCGATGAGAATTGTCCTCGCGGACGACAAGGCCGCCGCCCTGGCGCACGGACGTGTTGTTCGTGAAGACGCAGTTCACGGCCTCGCCGATTGCATATCCGCACCATGTGTGTCCCATGCCGCCGCCACGTTCCTTCGACGTATTGCTGGCGAACACGCAGTTCGACATGGAACAGAAACCTCCTATGGTCTGTTTGTAGAGAAAGATACCACCTCCACCGACATTGCCGTTGCCCGACATCGAATTCGTGGCGGCATTCGCATCGAACGTGCAACCGTCGAGATACGCCTTCGCGCCCGATTCAAGCACGATGCCGCCGCCCGTCGTCGCGCGGTTGTCGCGCAGGAGCGTGCCTCTCCTGCGGAGCGTGCCGTTCGTGTTGACGGCGATGCCGCCGCCGCGCCACGCCGTGTTGTTGGAGATGACGCAGTCGCTGACGACCGCCGTGCCGAAAAGTACCTGTATCCCGCCGCCGGTGAAGGATGTATTCTCAACCACGTTCCCCGCAAAGACGCAACGGTCGATCGTGACGGTCCTGTTTTGCCCGTTCACCAGAAGTCCGCCCGCGCCATAGTCGGTCTTGTTGTAATTCCTGCCACAACTGATGTTCCCGATGAACCGCGTATCGACGAACGTTCCCGTGTGGTTGGCGTTCACGGCCGCCCATCCGCCGGGGTTGCAGTTTCCCTCGAACGTGCAGTTCGTCACCATATACCCGGAAGTGCCTCCGAACGTCCCAGCCGAAGCCGAGTGGGTGTCCTCAAGGATCACGTTGCCGCGGATCGTGCAGCCTTCCGCATAGCGCACGTAGGTGACGCCCGTGGAGAAGTTGCCCGTGTTCGTCTGCACCACGCAGTCGACGAGCCGACCGGCGTTGCGATCTTGCCATGTCTCGTTCATGGATCCCCACACGCCCGCCGCGCCGTCGTTCGTGGAGATGTTCTGCTCGATCACGCAGCCGCGCGCCTCGGCGGCGAGCCCGATCAACGTCACGCCCGCGCCGCGCCAGACGGCCTCGTTGCCGCGCACGACGGAGTTGACGAGCCGGCCGTCCGAAAAGACAAATGCCGCGCCGCCGAGATGGCTGTGGCCGTTCGTGTAGGCGTTGTAGCAGCCGGCGATCACGCAGTTGGAGACGACGCTCACCGTGGATCCGGCCGAGGACGACGATCCGATGCGCACGCCGGAGGCGTATTGGGTGCGCCCGCTGTTGGTGCCGTTCGTGATCGTGAGGCCATGCACGAGAATGTCGCCCGCCAAGCGCATCACCTCGCGTGCGCCCTGCCCGTCCAGGATCACGTCTTCTGGATTTCCGGTCTCGCCGCGCACTTCGTCGCCGGTTGTCTGTCCGTTGCAGGCGCACGCATCGGAAAGCAGGTAATGCCCCGGCGCGATGATCAAGGTGTCCTTCACGCCGTTGTTGTGGATTTTCGCGAAGCCCTTGGTGGGGGTCTTCAACGCCGTCTCCCAGCTCGTGCCGGCGGCGCTGTCGTTGCCGTCCGGCTTCACGTAGTACGTGGCCGCGCGGCAGCCGAGCGACAGCCCGGCCGCCACGAACAATATGGTCATTCTCTTCATGTGCTGGTTCCTTTCCCTTCTTTCATGGCCGCCAAGATGGCGGCGCCCCATACGGCCGCGACAAGCGCGGCCGCTCCCGTGTAGCAACGACACGCGCGGGGCTACTTCAGGTGCGGGAGGATGGCGGCCATCCAAAGTTCGTAGCCGGCGTCGGTGGGGTGGATTTCGTCGGCCATGATCGTGCGCGGCACCCAACCGGTGGAGTCGACCATCTTGTCGTTGAAGTCGATCCAGGTGATTTCGGGGTGCGCGGCGGCGAACGCCTTGAGGAGCTCGTTCGTCTTGTCGTTGCGCGCGCGGGCGGCGGAATGGCGCTTCGAGTCGGCCGAGACGCCGCGTGGGAAGATGGGATGGAGGATGAGCTGCGCGCCGGGCTGCTTCGCGCGGACCTGCGCGATGATCGCCTCAATAGCCTTCGCGACGTTCGCGGGGTCGGTGTCGTTGGACGAGTTGTTGTTCGTGCCGATCATCAGGACGATGTTCTTCGCCTTGTAGCCGTCCAGCTCGCCGTGCGCGATGCGCCACAGGACGTTCTGCGTGCGGTCGCCGCCGTAGCCGAGGTTCAAGACGGTGCGTCCTTGCGTGAGCTTCTTCCAGCTCTCGGGATGCTTCCACTCCCAGAAGTGCATGATCGAGTCGCCCAGCAGGACGAGGTCCACCGTCTTGCCGCGCTGCTGCTCGACGAGCTGGTGGCGGCTCAGGAAGCGGTTGGCCCACCAGTAGTTGCCAAAGATGCCGGGATCGCGCTTCGCGTCCTTCGTGGTCGACTCCATCTTCGCGGTGGGCGTGGACTCCACGGTCGCCTGCGGCGCGCCGAACGCCGTCAGTCCGCACACGGCGGCAATCACACAAGATGCAACGATTCGAGATGTTTTCATGTTTGTTTTCCTTTCTTTTTACGGTCGCAAGGGGGCGGGGGGGAGGTC
>JAFRNO010000475.1 GCA_017430155.1 Kiritimatiellia bacterium
AGGCTGTTCGGCTTCTAGGCTCTTGATTGCCGTAGTTCCGGCACCGTCGATCACTGTTTCCTCTGGCGAACCCATGGCCACCACCTTTAAAGGCTCGCCGTCGATCGGAGGCTCGTGGTATGAGAACGCGCCGTATACTCCCGGCTTCACATAGATAACGCCCCCGCTCATCTCCCGGCTCACTTCGTCGATCGTACGCGCGGCGGTTCCCCAGGACATACCTGATCCCGACACAGATGCGTTCTGGTCGACATAGCGCACTCCCTGCACGCCCTTTTGCGCAACAACTGTCGCGACAACTGCCACACATGACAGCGCAAACAACCTTGCCCGCGGCATCTTCCAGATAGACAGTCGCTTCGCCTTTGCCGAAAGAATATGAAACGCACAAAACACGATGCCGACTCCAAGCACCGCGATGACAAAAAGACTGGTATAAAGAAGAAGTCTCTCCATGGCTAAATCCTCTTCGTTGTTTGTCTCGTGGAAAGTATAACACATTTTTACCCGTTTGTGCGGACATCTTTAAATTTTCAAATCTTCAAATGTTTGCCCCTTTATCTGCCCATTACCCCTTCCCAGCCACCAACTCTTTGTGGTATACTACCGCCCAGCAAAGGAAAAGTCATGAAACTCAAAACCGCCCTCGTTGTTTTCGCCCTTTCGCTCGCTGCTTTTGCGAGCGAAACACCACTCACAACCTTGGCCACCGCATCGTTAAAAGACGGTTCAACTCTCAAGGGCGAGTTCCTGACACGACAGATAACCGGTTCAACGGCTTTCATGAAAACTCTTGCGCTTGAACCTGCCATCGTCAAGTCGCTCACCTTCACCGGAACAAATGGCGAATCGAAGGTCTCACTCAGCAATGGCGATGCCTTCGCCATGAGAGTATCCAATAACAGCTTCAAGCTGAAGGCGCTTATTGGAACCCTCGAGATTCCCCGCAGCAATCTTCGCTCCCTGGCCTTCTCGTCGCAACGCGGTACTTCCGCCGCAAAAGACGGACTCGTCTTTTTCTGCACATTTGACGATGAAAAATCCGTAGCGGCGCCGGCAATCGGCCCTTCTGTCAAACTGGAACTCGGCACAATCAGCGGTAACGGGAAAAACGGTGGTGCGCTCTATGTGGAACCCGGTGTCGCCGGCGCGCAGATCGTCTTTCCCGCTGGAACCTTCGGCAACGAAGGCTGCGTCGCATTCTGGGCAAAGATGGCCAGTGGAAAGACCGAGTTCACAACCGGCGGAGACCCCAGATTCTTCCTGCTCAGCGACAGCATGGGACGTGAGTTTGCGCATCTTGAGTTTGCATCCAATAACGGATGCGGGAATTCCGGATTCGGTGGCCACATCTGCGGTTTGCGGGCACAAACCAATCGTGGTTGTTCCTTCATGATGCCCTATTCCGATGTATTCAAAGGCCAGAACTTCAATGGCTGGCACCACTACGCCTTCGTTTGGTCCGTTGGTAGTCTGAGAATCTTCATTGACGGAAAACTCGTTTGCAGCGGTAGCGGGAAATATGACACGGCGACATTCGACAACGCCGAGATTCTCATGGACATCCCTCTCAACCGTGTCCGCGGGAAGTCCTTCAACAATAAATCAGCATTCTACATGGACGACTTGAAAATATGGAATTACGCAAAGACGGACTTTGAACTCGGGCAACTATAACTTATAAGTCAGGCGGATGTGTAAACGGTACAGCCACCAGCAGGCTCGATCAAACAGGCCCTGGGGCAACAGACGGTAAAGCAGGTACTGCACCCGATAGGCCATCGGCATCGGGCGCACCTGCTCGGCGGCGGCGGCAAGGTCTGCCGACTGCGCGACGGATTGGTAGAGTTTCCTCATCGGATGACGCGAGCTCGTAAACCACGGACGGCCAAGCGTATGTCCCGAAAAGTGGTAGATGACCGGATGTTGGCGGGCCTCGCCGTATGCTTCCGGCGAAAACAGGAGATTCTCCCCTTCTCCGACGATTCGCCGCAACCCCTTGTAGGAAAGCAGAAAGAACTGCGATAGGAAATTCCACTTGGGATCGATCGGTTGCGTCTCCTGCGGAAAGACGCGAACGAAGAGATCCTGGTCGCCCAGCGGATTGGGTCCGCTCGGATGCGCAAGTTCCGCAAGGACGCGCTCGGTGCACCGATGGGCACGCCACGTGGCCAGGTCGATCAGCATCACACCGGTGTTGTAGTAAGGCAGTTCCGGCGGCTGGTGTATGTAGCGCTTGAAATGACTGAGGATGCAGTCGTACCCGAGCGCAAACGGCTTGTCCTGAAGGTCGAGCGCGAAAAGCTCGTCAAGCGGACCGTCCACCAGCGTGTCGCAGTCGAGGTAAAGGATGCGCCCCTCTTCCTCGAGTACTTCGGATATGAAGATTCGCGCGTAGGCCGCGTATGACGTATAGGGACAAACCCCCTGCTCGACCAATTTCCCGATGGCAGGGCTGACATCCTTGTACACGAACTCGCCGCCCGCCTTCTCAACACGACTGCACACGAGCTCCTGCGCGTCCGCTTCCAAATTGTAGCCCAGCAGCACGATCCGCGCACCCGGATTGTGCCGCAACGCGGACACCGCGCTGATCGCAGTCAACGCGGCGTAGTTTTTGTCACTGGCGTATGCGATTGTCATCAGCCCTCACTAATGTTGCTTAGTGGCGTTCCTTCGCGCCGGAACCGAGGGCGTTCTGGATGCGGACGATCAGCGAGGCAGGGAAGATGGCGAAGACGAGCGCCTTCAACCCTTCGACGAACCGCGTCCTGAACGGCGGGAGACCGCGCACGGAGAGATCCGGCTCGATGCCGTTCGCGCGGCACACGGCGAGGCCGGACTTCTCCCAGCAGCCCTTATGGACCGCGTCAGCGAATGGGAACTCGCGCGTAGGCGTGACGAGAAGCGGGCGTTTCTCATTGGCCACCGCAAAACTCCCGTACCGTTCGAACTCCCAGATGCTCGCCTTGCCGTCCGCGAGGCCACGCAGGAACTCTTGGTTCCAGATGCCCGCCTGCGTCGCGATGCAGTAGGCCGTCTGCTTGCGGTACTCCATCAGCCCGTCGCGGTACGGGATGCTGGGCTTGGGATTCGGGATGAGACGCAAGTTGGCGGCGTCGAACGCCTTCGCCTGCGCAAGCCGCTCGAGGATACGCGCCGTCTCAACCGGCTTTTCCAGATAGTAGTCGTCGCAGAGCATCAGCACATACGGCGTTTTGATCGTATCAAGCGCCTGCACGAGACGGCTGCACCAGTTGCCGCCCGTCCCGCACGCGACCACACGGTCGAAGCACAGTTCCTTCGCGTCCGCCGGCTCGCTTTCCGTCACCAGCACGACCTCGAACGGACAATCCGGCCAGAACTTCCGCCACAGCGCCGAAAACGGACCGAGCAGGTCCGCATACTTGTCGCATGACGCCACCAGCACCGTGCAATTGTCGTTCTTTTCCATGGCGCTAGTATAGCATAATTTCGAAGATATTGCACATTAGAGATTGGCAAGGGGGGGGGCGTACTTTTGAGCGTACTATGGGGCTAAAAAATCCAAAGGCTTGAAAGCACGGCCCCACTACCAGAAAAGCAAAAACCTCGCTTTTTGCGAGGCTTTTGGGCGCATCTGGTTTGGTGGGCTATAGTGGATTCGAACCACTGACCTCTTCCATGTCAAGGAAGCGCTCTAACCAACTGAGCTAATAGCCCAGATGCGGAAACGGCGAATAGTGTATCAAAAGCACCCCTGCGGGTCAATGGGGAAAAACCGCCGATTTTCTTCCGGCAGCGGAATCCTCGTCCGCCAGTTTGTTGAAGCGCTTGATGAGGTCGATTTCCTTGGGGTCGTACGGACGGTGCGACGGACGGAAGAGGTCGTGGAACCACTTCGTCATGTCGTACTGCCTGCCGCCGCCGCGCTCGATCTCCTTCCACATCCCTTCCCACGGCTCATACGACTGAAACCTGCCGGCCACGAGGCCCCAGTTCAGCGCGCCGATTTTCTCGATGTAGAAGAGCGGATAGCAGTCCGCCACGTTGCACCCCCGGATGCGGGCGAGCCATTCGGTGTTGACGAGCGGGCGTCCGTAGAATCGGCGCAGGTCGCGGATGAGCGTCACCTGCCGCTCGTACGGCTCGTAACAGTGGTAGCTGACGATGTCCGAGAGCTCGCCGGCGAGCTTCTGCGCGGCCTCCCGGTCGGCCCGCTGCTGCGACACCTTCGCGTCGGGCGGAAATCCCATGCCGAAGCGGTCGCACCAGACGTCCGCCGCGAGCGGCTGGACGGGGTTGATCTTCCAGCAGATCTCGAAGAGCCTGCGCAGGTGCGGCAACGTGAGGCGCCCGCGGTTGTTGTTGCCGGGCTCGTTCCAGAGGTTCCAGAAGGCGATGCGCGGGTCGGCGCGGTACTTCGTCACGAGCTCCTCGCACATCGCGTAGAACTTCAGGTTCTGCTCCGGGTCGTCGAGGATCGTATAGCCGACGGCGTCCGGCTGCGAGCCGTGTTCCGACACCTTCTTTCCGCCGTGGTAGCCCCAGTCGGTGTGCTGCGGGCCGGGCTCGAACGGCTTCCAGCGCTCCTTCGGGCCGGAGCAATCGTTGCCCAACATCACGATAGCGCGCATCTTGTGCTTGTCGAGGAGCGCGAGGCACCGCTCAAAACGCGCCATGAAGCCGTCATGCTCCGCCATCCACACGCCCGGACTGATGAGGAAGCGGACCACATTGAAGCCGGTCTTCTCCGCAAGGGCGAACTCGCGGTCCATCTCCGCGAAGCGCGCCTCGCTGCCGTATTCCTGCCACATGTCCGTGAAGTTGGCGGCGCTCGCGGGCATGTAGTTGCATCCGCGCATCCACGGCTGGGCGTTGTACCACGCCCACGCCTTCTCCTTCGGCCACGGCCCCGTGCGGCTCGCGGGGACGCTCGCCCTCCCGTGCGGCGCTCGCCCTGCCGGCGCGGGCGCTTGGCCGTCTTCGTCGGCGAGCTTGTTGAAACGCCTGATCAGATCGGTTTCGCGCGGGTCGTACGGACGCAGCGAAGGACGGAAGATGTCATGCATCCACTGCGTGAAGTCGAGGTCGTGCCCCTCCCCCTTCTCGTACCGCGTCCAGAGCGACGGCCACGGCTCGCTCGACGACGGATGCCGCCGCGAGCGCACGAGTCCCCAGCTCACCGCGCCCACGCGTTCCAGGTAGAAGAGCGGGTAGCACTCCGCGAAGCGGTTGTCCGTGATGCGGTTCATCCACTCGGTGTTGACGAGCGGACGCCCGAAGCGGCGCCGCAGGTAGTCGATCCGCTGCACCTGGAACGCGAAGTCGCGGTAGCAGTGGTAGCTCACGATGTCCGAGCGCACGGCCGCGACGTTCTCAGCGAGGTTGGATTTGCCGCGCCCGAGTGTCCCGAAGAGGTCGGCGGCGAGCGGCTGGTCGGGATCGACCTTCCAGCCGATCTCGAAGAGACGGCGCAGCCACGGCGCGGCCACCTTCCCGTGGCTGTTGTAGCCCGGCTCGTTCATCACGTTCCAGAAGAGAATGCGCTTGTCGTGCGCGTGGAGGCGCATCAGCTCCTCCGCCATCGCGCAGAGCTTCTCGGCGTGCTCGGGGATGTCGAGGATGTTGAACCCCACGTCCGGGCCGCCCGTGTGCGGGCTGCGCGCGCGCACGCCCAGTCCCTTGTAGACCGTGAGCTGGTCGCCCATGCGCTTCAGGAAGAAGTTCTCCTTGGACGGCGCGCAGTCGTTGAACAGGACGACGATCGCCCGGATGCCGTGCCGCGCGCAGACGTCGAGATAGCGGTCGAACCGCTTCAGGAATCCCTCGCGCTCGTACAGCCACACCTCGTAGGAGAGGAAGAGCCGCACCGCGTTGAAGCCCGTCTCCGACGCCAGCGCCAGTTCGCGGTCGGCCGTCGCGAGCCGTTCCTCGAAGCCGTACGCCTGCCACTGGTCCACGAAGTTGACGCAGTCGGACGGCACGAAGTTGACGCCGCGGATCCACGGCTGGGCGTTGTACCACGCCCACGCCTTCTCCTTCGGCCACGGACCGGTGCGCGCGGCCTGCGCGGCGGACGCCCCGAGCAACGCGCCTGCGAGGCAGAACATCTGGACTGTCAAGCGGAGCGATCGCATGGCGTGAAAATCCCCAGTCGCCAGCCGCGCGGCCGTCACTTGCCGGCGGGGCACATGGTGCAGTGGCGGCAGTCGAGGTTGATCGGCAGCGGCGGCGGTGCGCCGTGACGGCGGGCCTGCACGGCGCCGAGGTGGTTGATGAGCGCGAGCAGGAGGCCGAGCGTGATGAACCCGCCGGCCGGCAGGATGGCCAGCACGACGCCGTTCGCGTGGATGTTCTTGATGGCGACGTCGCCCCAGACGGTGAGCGAGCCCGCCCCGACGATCTCGCGCACGGCGGCGATCAGCGAGAGCGCGAGCGTGAAGCCGATGCCCGCGCCGAGGCCGTCGGCCAACGAGGCGACCACGCCGTTCTTGCAGGCGAACGCCTCGGCGCGGCCGAGGATGATGCAGTTCACGACGATCAGCGGGATGAAGATGCCAAGCGACTGGGACAGCGCGGGCAGGTAGGCCTGCATGAGCAGGTCGACGGCCGTCACGAACGTGGCGATGATCACGATGTAGCAGGGGATGTGCACGGCGTCGGGGATCACGCGGCGCAGCGCGGAGACGAGCCCGTTCGAGCAGATGAGCACGAACGACGCCGCGAGGCCCATGCCGAGCGCGTTCTCGAGCGACGTCGTGACCGCGAGCGTGGGGCAGAGACCCAGCACGAGGCGGAACGTCGGGTTGTTCTTGAAAATCCCGGACCAGAATACTTGCCACGTTTTCATGGCGCGTAGTATATCAAAAAATCGGACGGCTGTCAGCGGGCTTCAGCCACCAGGCGAGATACTCCACGTTACCCTTCTCGCGGCCGCGGATGGGGGACTCCGCCACGCCCAGGAGCGCGAGCCCGAGCGTCTCCTGACCGAAGCGCGAGATGTCCTCCACCACGCGGCGGCGCACCTCCGGGTCCTTCACCACGCCGCCCGGGGCCTGTCCCCGCCCCGCCTCGAACTGCGGCTTGACGAGCGAGACGATCTCGCCGCCCGGCAAGAGCACCTCCGCCATCGGCGGCAGGATGAGCTTGAGGGAGATGAAGCTCACGTCCGTCACGGCGCGCGCGGGGCGTTCGGGCAGGTCGCCGGCGGTGAGGTTGCGCGCGTTGAAGTTCTCGCGCACCCACACGCGCGGGTCGACGCGGAGCTTGTAGGCGAGCTGGTTCGTCCCCACGTCCACGGCCATCACGCGCGCGGCGCCGTGCTGGAGCAGGCAGTCGGTGAAACCGCCCGTCGAGCTGCCCACGTCGAGGCAGACGAGGCCGTCCACCGTCCACCCCGGAAACGCCGCGAAGGCCCCTTCCAGTTTCTCGCCCCCGCGCGAGACGAAGCGCGGCGGTGCCTCCACCTCCACGGACGCGTCTTCCGGCAGCAGGCGCGCGGCCTTGCGCTCGACCTGCCCGGACACGCGGACCTTCCCCTCGAGGACGAGCGCCTGCGCGACCGTGCGCGACGCGGCGAGCCCCCGCGCGACGAGCAGCTGGTCGAGGCGCGCCTTCATCACTTCTTGAGGCTCGTCACCTTGCGGATGTTGGCACGGGGGATCGGACGGTCCATTCCGCTCTTGGTCTCCAAGACGACATATTCATCGTCTTCCCTCTTCAGCAGACCGCTTACGCGCGAGCCGTCGATCAGCTCGACCTCGGTGTCGGCCGTGGTGTCGCGTTTGAGCGTAAAGGGAAGCTGCTTCGTCTCCTTCGCGCCCACGGTGACCGTGCGCGACTGGGGCAGGTAGCCGTCCAGATAGACCTTCACCGTGTGCTCGCCGGCCTCGACGTCCTCGATCGTCAGGATACGGGCCTCGCCGGCGCGGGTCGTGCCCACGACCCGGTCGTCGAGGGAGACCTTCGCGCCAACCGGTTCGGTGCTCACCTCGATGCGCCCGAGGACGCTCTCCAGCGTGAACTTCTCCGTGGTGTCGCCGCCGTTCGCGATCTCGACCGTGCGCGTGGACGGCGCGTAGCCGGGGAGCTCCGTGCGGATCTCGTGCGCGCCGGACTTGACCGCCTCGACCGTCACGGGGGACTTGCCCTGGAAGTTTCCGTCGAGGTAGACCTTCGCCTTCTCGGGTTCGGTCACCACGGTCAGGCGCGCGGGAAGACCGTCCATCTTCACCGTGAGCTGCCGCCGCTCGCCCGCCGACATGCCGACCGACTGCTCCACGTCCTGGTATCCCTTCAGTCGGAACGTCAGCGTGGCGCCGCCACGGGGGACGAGGACCTCCACGGGCGTCACGCCCCGCTCGATGCCGTTCACGAGCACGGTGGCGCCGGCGGGTTCGGTGGCGCAGAGAAGCTGTCCCGAATCCAGCATCAGCTCCTCTTCGCGGACCAGCGGCGTGCGGTCGTCCATGCGGACCTCCACGCGCGTCTTCCTGTAGCCGTTGAGCGACAGATCGAGCGTGTGGGTTACGCCGCACGGCAGCGTCGACAGCAGCAATGGCGTAGTCCCCAGCGAACTGCCGTTCCACGTCACGGCGGCGCCCTCCGGCTTCGTCTTTACGAGCAGGAGCCCGCAGACGGGCTTGAGGTCGACGGCCTTCGTCACGAAATTCTCCGATTCGCTCAGCCGCACGTACGCGTCGAGCGGCCAGTGGAACGGCGCCTCCACGTGCAGCAGGTGGAGTCCCTGCGCGAGCTGCATCACGGAGCACGCCGAGGATTCCTGCAGCGTGCCGCGCAGCGTGCCGTCCACGAACACCTTCGCGCCCTCGGGCCTGCCCGTCACGTCCAGACGCATCGGCAGGGGCTTCGCCCCCGTAAGCGCCAGCGCGGCAACCGCCAGCAGCGCGCCTCTCAGCATTTTTCCTTTCATCGCATCTCCGCCTTTCATCGTTTGGCCTTCATCCGGTCCTCGACTTCCTGCAGCTTCCGCGAGGCGTCCCTGTTCCGCTCGTCGCCCGCGTCCGGCACGAGCTCCAGGAGCACGTGCAGCTCGTAACGGGCCTGCGTCCAGTTCTGCGTGCCGATGGCCTGGTCGGCGTTGCCGCGGTGCAGTCTGTAGACGCGGTCCAGCTCCGCCTTGACGGTCGAGCGCCGCGTGCGCATGTCCTCGAAGTCGGCCGGCTTCGGGTCGACCGTCTCGAGATACTGCAGCGCCTCGTCGTACTTCCGCAGGGACTCGGCCAGGTTCCCGTAGTTCGACTCGCGCTCGTTCCACTTCGCGTCGGCCACGCGGCGCGCGTCCGCGCTCAGCGCCAGGAGCTCCGGGACCGAGGACTGGATCGCCCAGATGCCGAGTTCGCTCTTCGCGAACGTCTCCAGCCGTCCGCATATCTCGCGGAAGTCCTCCGGCGCGGCCTTGTTCTCGACCGACACGTCGAACGCGCGCCTGGAGCGGACCACGTGCAGCTCGAAGCTCTGCAGCGTCCCCGGATCGGCGGGAGTCCCCACGTATTCGGGCGCGAAGCCGGCAAGGGCCGAAGTCGAGAGGATGTCCCCCAGCCGCTTGCGCGCGTCGGCCGACAGCTCCACCGACTTCTTCACGTGCCGGTTCGACTCCGGCACGTCGTCGATCGCCACGTGCAGCGACTGCCCGTCGTACGCGAGCGCGTAGCGGTAGATCGTGCGCGCGTCGGCCTTCACCTTCTCGAACGTGAAGGAGACGAGCTCGTCCTTGCCCTCGGGGATCGCCTCGACCGCCGCTTCCGGACCGGAGGCGACGGGCATGAGGACCAGCGCCACGGCCGCGAGCACGGACACGAGCGCCACGCCCCAGAGGACCAGCCGCGCCTTGGACGGACGCGCCGCAGATGCCTCCTCGGGCAGCGGCTCGCCGCCGCCCAGCCCGAGGTCGATGTTCGGCAGCGCGATGTCCGCGGCGGGCGCGGGCTCGGGCGCGGGCGCAGGCGGCGGAACGGCTCCGCCCGGCGACACGGCCTGGAGCACCGAGTCGCCCACGAGCACGCGGTCCCCGGCCTTGATGCACTGGGAGTCCGGCCCCAGCTGCACGTCGTTCACGATCGTGCCGTTCGCGCTTGCAAGGTCCGTCACCCACAAACCGCCGTCGCGCGCCTCG
>JAFRNO010000476.1 GCA_017430155.1 Kiritimatiellia bacterium
GGTTTACGTGATGAAGTGCCAGAAGGCCGGACGCGACGCCGGCATTCTTCCGCCGACAAACGAAAGCGGGGTCTTCACCAACTTCGTGAGGTAGCAGCGAATGATTGTCTTTGCGCCTCTGCGTGAGATAAATCATAGTTTACGAGAAAGGAAAAGAAACATGCAGTACGTGAAATTCGGCAACACGGGAATGGATGTCTCACGCATCTGCCTCGGCATGATGAGCTTCGGCAAGCCCGGCAAGGAGAACGGCGTTTTCCCGTGGGCGCGCGACTATGACGATGCGAAGCCGCTCTTCAAGAAGGCAGTCGACCTCGGCATCAACTACTTCGACACGGCGAACGTCTATCAGATGGGTTCGAGCGAGGAGATCACGGGACGGCTTGTGCGCGACTTCGGCCTCGACCGCGACGAGATCGTCGTCGCGACAAAGGTACATTTTGACATGCGTCCCGGCAAGCCGAACGGCGGCGGCCTGTCCCGCAAGAACATTATGACGGAGATCGACCACTCCCTCAGGCGCCTCAACATGGACTACGTCGATCTCTACCAGATACACCGCCTCGACGCGAACACGCCGATGGAGGAGATCATGGAGGCGCTCCACGACGTCGTGAAAAGCGGCAAGGCGCGCTACATCGGCGCTTCCACCATCTTCGCGTGGCAGTTGGAGCGCATGCAGCAGATTGCCGAGCGCAACGGCTGGACGAAGTTCGTCTCGCTCCAGCCGCAGTACAACCTCATCTACCGCGAGGAGGAGCGCGAGATACTTCCGCTCTGCCGTGATCGCAAGATGGCCGTTGTTCCGTGGAGTCCGCTCGCAGGCGGCAGGTGCGCCCATCCGTGGGGGACGAAAACCGCGCGCAACGCAATTGATGAAGTCTCGCCGATGGTGTGGGGTGCGACAGACGCGCAAGACAAGGTCGTGGTGGACAACCTCGAAAAGGTCGCCAAGGAGAACGGACGCACAATGGCGCAGGAATCGCTCGCGTGGATGCTCTCCAAGCCAGGCATTACCGCGCCCATCGTCGGATGCACGTCCGTGAAGCACGTCGAAGAGGCGGTTTCCGCGCTTGATATCACGCTATCGCCAGAAGAAATCGCCGCGCTCGAAGCTCCCTACGTCCCACACATCAAAACAGGTGCGTTCTGATGGAACGTCAAACCGGAAAATCCATGAAAATGAAATACGCTAAACTCGGGAAAACCGGCATCGAAGTCAGCTGCATCTGCGTCGGCTGCATGTCGTACGGCAAGGCGTCCGACGACTTCCAGCCCTGGACGCTACCACTGGAGGAGTCGACGAAGATGATCGCGCATGCGCTTGATCTCGGCGTCAACTTCTTCGACACCGCCAACTGCTACTCGCACGGCACGAGCGAGGAATACCTCGGCGCCGCCCTGAAGTCGCTTGGCGTTGCGCGCGACAAGGTCGTTCTCGCATCCAAGGTGTACTTCAATGACGGACATCTCTCCGCGGATGCGATTGCACGCGAGATCGAGGGGACGCTCAAGCGGCTCGGGACGGATTACCTGGACCTGTACCAGATACACCGTTTCGACTACGCAACGCCGATCGAAGAAACAATGGCGGCGCTGGACAAGCTGGTAAAGTCCGGCAAGGTCCGCGCCATCGGAGCCTCCGCCATGTACGGCTACCAGTTCCACAACATGCAGATTGCGGCGGAGCGCAACGGCCTGACGCTCTTCTCCACGCTCCAGAACCACTACAACCTCCTCTACCGCGAAGACGAACGCGACCTCATACCGGTCGCCAGACAGTATGGCGTCTCGCTGATTCCATACTCGCCGCTGGCGGGCGGACACCTCACGCACCCTGAATGGGATAGTCCCTCGAAGCGTGCCCAGACCGACAAGGTCCTTCGTGCCAAGTACGATGCGACAAAAGAGGGCGACATGGCGATTGTCAAGCGTGTGGCGGAGCTTGCGTCGCGTCTTGGCGTCACGATGTCCGAAGTCGCGCTTGCCTGGCATTTTGCTAGAGGCGTGACGGCGCCGATAGTCGGCGCGACAAACGCCGCGCACTTCGACGATGCCGTCCGTTCGGTGGATCTGACTCTTTCGTCCGACGACGTCAAGTTCCTCGAAGAGGCCTACCGAGCACACGAGGTCAAGGGCGCTCTGCCGGCCGTGACGGACTTGAACACGGTATTGGCCGAGAAGGCCAAGAGGTAAGCCACGACGAGGGACTTTAGGGCTCGTTGCCACCTCCAGGATACGAGCGTGAAGATAACAAGTAATTCTAAGGTGCGAAGATTAGGATGAACGAGAAAAAGAAACCGGCATCGCCAGCACCTTGAAAGGCATCGAGGCGACTCCATGATTTCAAGAGGGGCATTGATATGACAAGACGAAAATTCATCAAGTACGTCTGTACGGTCGCAGGCTCGGCGATGCTCACGGGATGTGTTTCCTGTGGCATGGCAACCCAGCAGGGAAATGAGGCAGACGAAGAGAATAAGCTCGTGGTGCGAATCGCGGAAATCGAAGTCCATCCCGAATGGCTGGAGGCGTATCTTGCGGCGGCGGGAGATGTCGGTGCGGAGTCCGTCGCGAAGGAGCCGGGTGTCGTGTGTATCTTCCCGATGCAGAAGAAGGCATCGCCAACGTCCATCCGCATCGTTGAGATATACCGCAGCGAGGAGGCGTACAGGGCTCATCTTGCGACACCGCACTTCCGCAAGTACAAGGAGGGAACGCCGCACATGATCAAGTCGCTTGAACTCGTTCCGATGCATCCGTTGGACGAGAACGGCATGAAAACGATTTTCATCAAGCAAAACTAGTTAGCGAAAGGACAAACCAATGAACGGAAACTTCACATACCACAACCCGACGCGGCTTCACTTCGGCGAGAACGCGATAGAATTCCTCAAGGACGAGCTCGCGGCGTTCGGCCCGACCGTCATGCTCACATACGGCGGCGGCTCGATCAAGAAGAACGGCATCTACGACCAGGTCGTCGGCGCGTTGAAGGCCGCAGGGAAGACCATCGTCGAAGACGGCGGCGTGATGCCCAATCCCACGCTTGATAAGCTCAGGGACGGCGTCGCGAAGGCGAAGGCCAACAACGTCCATCTCATCCTGGCCGTCGGCGGCGGTTCGACGATCGACTACTCAAAGGCGGTCAGTGTCTCAACGTGGTGCGAAGAGGATCCCTGGGAGAAATACTTCGTGCGTTTCGAGGAGCCGAGCTGCCGCATCATCCCCGTCGGAAGCGTCCTCACGATGGTCGGCACGGGCAGCGAGATGAACGGCGGCAGCGTCATCACCAACCATGCGGCGAACCTGAAGGTCGGCAAGGTGTTCGGCCCGGCCGTCTTCCCGAAGTTCTCGATCCTCAATCCGCGCTTCACGCTTAGCGTCCCCCGACGCCAGATGGTGTCCGGCATCTACGACATCATGAGCCATATCATGGAGCAGTACTTCAGCGGAACGGACGACAATACCAGCGACTACATCGCCGAAGGACTCATGAAATCGCTCATCGTCTCCTCGCGCGCGGCGGTGAAGGATCCAAACGACTATGAGGCCAGGAGCAATATCATGTGGACCGCGACCTGGGCGCTCAACACGCTCATTGCGATGGGCAAAACGACGGACTGGGAGGTCCACATGCTCGGGCAGGCCGTGAGCGCGCTCACAGACGCCACGCACGGCATGACGCTTGCAGCGGTGTCACTCCCATACTATCGCCGCATCAAGCCCTACGGACTCAAGAAGTTCGCTCGCTTCGCCAAGAACGTCTGGGGTGTTTCGGCGGAAGGCAAGAGCGAAGACCAGATCGCTGACGAAGGCCTCGCCGCGCTTGAGTCGTGGATGCGCGAGATTGGCGTCGCGATGAACATCACGGAACTCGGCGCGACTGAGGCGATGATTCCCGATCTCGTGAAAGCGACGTTCCGGCTCGATGGCGGCTACAAGCAGCTCACGACCGAGGAAGTTGCCGAAATCTTCCGTCAAAGCTTGTGATGGAAATGTCTTGCACAAAGGGCGCAAAGTGAGCAAGGACTTTTGTGATCTTTGCGTTCTTTGCGGCTAAAAAAAGAAAGAGAACCAATAATGAAGAGACTTGTTCTTGGAGGAATGGCAATGGCCAGTGCGATCATGGCAAACGCCGTCGAACTGACGGTAAAGGAAAACGCGATCGTCGACATCGGCGCGTGGACGGCGCGGGGCGAGCAGGACAAGCTCGGCGCGGCGTTCAAGGCGGGGTTCGGCGCGGGGCTTACGCTCAACGAGGCGAAGGAGCTCGTCGGGCAGCTCTATGCCTACTGCGGCTTTCCGCGCGCGCTGAATGCCGCAGGGACGCTGATGA
>JAFRNO010000477.1 GCA_017430155.1 Kiritimatiellia bacterium
ACAGGTCCTTGCCGTTGAACAGGTTGAGCCAGCGCGACGGACGGTCGCGCAACGAGGGCGGATGGCGGCGTCACGTCGCGCAAGGACTCGCCGTCCCATGCAAAGGTCTGCAGATACGCCGAATACCCGGGAACGGCGAGCCCCTGCGCGTCCTTGCGCGTGAAGGACCGCAGGACGCCGAAGAGCGTCGGGGCGCCTGGACGCTGGAAACGGCCGGGCAAGCGGTCGAAGCCGTTCGAGAACGTCTCCGGCAACGTCTTGACGAGCCGGAGATCCTTCGTATAGACGGCAACGCCCACCGGCCCCTTCACGGGGTAGAACGAGAAGAACAGGTGATGTCCGTCGGTCGCGATGTCTTGCACGGCGGAACGGAAGTCGAAGCCGGGCTCGATCTCCACTTCGTCGATGAACTCCAGCGACTCCTCCTTCACGCGCACGATGCGGCACGAGCGGCTGATCCCGTCTCCGGCCACGCCGCGGCCCAGATAGAGGACGCCGTCCAGCGCGGCGATGCCGTCGAATCCCATCGGGAACTCACGCGCGCGTATCAGGTTGAGGTCCGCGTCGTACACCTGAATGACGCCGCGTCCATCGGACTGATTCTTCCGCGCCGCCTCGAAGTTCGCCAGCACCGACGTGTAGAGGCGGCCGTTGTGCCAGCACACGTCGCCGGTGTGGTGCGGCGCGGAAACGCCCTTGAGGCACTTCCCGGTGGCGAGGTCGAACTTGACGATGTTCTTGAGAAGGCCGCAGTAGACCGCATCGTCCGAGATCGCGATGCCCTGCACGTGCCAGAACACGCCGTCGCACGTTTCCTCGAACGCGTCCTCCTGCGTGACAAACGCCGGTGGCGGCACCTGCGCCCCCGCCATCAAACCGACGCACACGCCGAAACCAACAATCACGTGTTTCATGTTCATCCTGTCACTACCTCTTTTCACATCCGGTGGGTCCATAGTTTAGCATACCGCGGCGGACATGGCCAGACGGCCCAAAGAGACGGTGGGTCTTCGGAGGTATGGTCTCGCCGCGATAGGAGAAGGGAGAAGAGGAGGCGTTGCAGACGACCTCCTCGCCGTTTTCATAGTGCGTGGCGGTGACTCCGGGCGCGAGTTCCGCGTGTTCGTAGATGAACTCCAGCTGCAGGTGTTTCAGCGGCTGCCAGGCGTCATACATCCGCTTGATGTCCGCGAGGTCGCGGTCCGTGTACATCGAGTAGTAGAACATCGGCCGGCCACCCCACTCGAACACCTTCAGCACGCGCTCCTCCGGCGTCGGAATCCACAGGAACGCGCCGAACGCCTCGCTCAACATCTCGTCCTTCGACCGATGGCACGGCGCGTCGATCGTCGCGTAGTACGGCTGGCTCATGATGATGCCGTTGTAGACGATCGGAAAGATTGGCAACATCCCGTCGCAGAACGGATTGGGCTTCCGGTGCAGCGGATGCGTCCTCGGCTCCCAAGCGACGTACAGGATGTTGTCCAGCGCCGAGGCGAAGTGGTCGAATCCGCTTTCGCTGCTCGACCCTCCGAAGCGCCGCCGCGCCTTCTCGCCGATGATCTTCTGCCAGCGGATCATCCCGGCGCGGGTGTTGGGATGGCGCGGGTCGTGGCAGGGCATCGGCTCCTCCGCGCTCGTGACGTCCATGTGGAGGAGGCCGTTCAGCCCCATGTCAAGAAGGCGGTCGATGTCGTCATCGACGTAGCGGTTGTTCATCACCTCCCAGCAGCAGTCGTAGACGCGCCCCGCCGGCAGAATGCCCTTGAACTTCGCGTAGACGCGCGGATTGCCGTCCTTGTCCTTGGCGACGTCCTCCACGCGGTAGCGCACGCTCTTCTCATAGTAGTTGTGCCAGTTCACGTGCACGCTCATGCGGTAGCCGAGCGACTTGCCGAGCGCGATCGCCTCGCGCATCTTCGCCTCGCCCCCGAAACGCGCGTCCGGCGGGAAGAGGTCGGGGAAGGGTCCGTCGTGTCCGTCCGGCTGCCAGCCGACCATGCACATGTCCACCTTGTCCATGCCGATCGCCTTGCATTTGCGCATGATCCCCATGAAGTCGTTGAACGTGTGGTCGATGTTCATCGGCGGCTTGTTGGTGATGAAGGTGCTGTGGTCGATGCCCTTGCGCACGGAACGGCCGAACTTGCAGCGAAGGAAGATCGACTCTGTCGAGTATTTGAGCGCATCGCTCGACTTAATCTTCTCCTTGAGTGGCTTCGCCCCGCCTTCCGCGAGCTGGTAGGCCCGATACTTCCGTGCCATTCCGGAATAGTTGGCGTCCGCTCTCTCAAGGGGATAGTAGTCGACGACGATGTCGTCATAGACGTCGAACTCGATCTTCTCGATCTTGAATCGCGGGTAGATGCGGCAGATACCCTTCGCGGCCTTCACCTGCTGGACATATTCGCCGCGCAGCGTCTTGATGATGGCGACAAACGCGCCCTTCGCCGAAACGCCGCCGAAGATCGGCATGCGCAACGCGTAGGTCTCGTGAAAGCCCTTGTCACGCGTCAGCCGGCCGTAGTTGCCGTCGCCCGCCACCCAGTAGCCATCGCCCTTGGGCATCGTCGCGCCGTCCGCGAACACGTCGACGTACCAGGCGTCGCGCGGGATGTCCCGCGTGGGCAGGTGGAACCGCCATGCGCCGTCCGCCTGCTTCTGGCACGCGACCGTGCGCACCTCTTCCTTGCGCCCCCGGTAGCCGATATGCACCTCCACCTGCTCGAACCCCGTCTCGGCGAATGCGGTGCCAGCGACGAGCAGAATGACCGTTGCAAGGCGTTTCATATGTGGCCTTCCTTCAGAATGGTGAGGACGCGCTTGCGGCAGATGATTCCGGTACCGTGCTCGGCCGTACGGGACGTAAGCACCACGCCGCCGAGGCCCGCCTCCGGGTCGATGGCGATGGTTTGGCCTGAAAAGCCGCTATGGAAAATCGACGCCGCGCTCCAGCCGTCCGGACGCGCTTTCGGCCCCATGTCCCAGCCCCAGCTGCGACGTCCGGTGGCGTTGTCGAAGGTGGGCGTGTAGAGGAGGTCGTACACCACCTTCTTGAACGTCCTGCGGTGCTGGATGTCGGTGACGAACTTCAGCATGTCGGCGGCGGTGGAGAACACGCCCGCGTTGCCCTGCGGCTTCTTGTAGCGCTGGCAGAGACCGTCCTGGCACGTGCCGATGAAATTGGGGTTCCGCATGATCTGCACGGTACGGGCGCGGTCGGAGCCGACG
>JAFRNO010000478.1 GCA_017430155.1 Kiritimatiellia bacterium
CGTCGTCGGGCGCGATCCGTTCGACTACCGGAAGATCTGGGACGACATGTACCTGCACTGCAACTTCTACGGAAACCACGGCGCGGCGATCCAGGCGATGAGCGGCATCGACATCGCGATCTGGGACATCCTCGGCAAGGCGCTGGGCAAGCCCATCTGGCAGCTGCTCGGCGGCAAGTACCGCGACAAGGTGCGCTGCTACGCGTCGGTCCTCATGCCCTACACCGAGGCGGAGGCGAAGGAGGAGGCGCTCAAGTGGAAGGAGAAGGGGTACACCGCGATCAAGCTCGGCTGGGGGGGCTTCGAGCAGGACCTCAACACCGAGGTGAAGCTCGTCAAGGCCGCGCGCGAGGCGGTCGGCGACGACATCGACCTCATCTTCGACATCGGCTACATCCCGTCCGACAAGGTGACGATCGACGTCGCCTCGCGCATCCAGCTCGTGAAGGCGATCGAGAAATACAACCCGTACGCCGTGGAGGAGGCGCTCTGGCCGCACGACTACCTCGGCTACAAGCGCCTGCAGGAGTCGACTCCCGTGCGCATCGTCTGCGGCGAGAACGAGACGACGCGCTTCGGGTTCAAGCAGCTGATCGACTACTGCAAGCTCGGGTTCGTCCAGCCCGACATCACGCGCTGCGGCGGCATCACCGAGGCGGTGCGCATCGCCTCCTACGCGGAGGTGAACGCGATCAACGTCGTGCCCCATTGCTGGAGCTCGGGCATCGTCGAGGCGGCGTCGCTCCAGATCATCGCGTCCATCCCGAACGCGGAGCTCCTGGAGTACTGCGAGCAGGACACGCCGATCCGCCACGACCTCGTGCCGGACGACATCCCGGCGGTCAACGGCTACGCGGACGTGCCGACGAAGCCCGGCCTCGGCATCGAGGTGTCCGACGACGCGATCGAGTTCTACCGCTGCGACACCCCCTGAGGCGGCCATGAAAGGCAACAAGCTGACAATCGCCGTGATGTTCGGCATGGTGTTCATGGTGGGGTTCGTCACCATGTTCACGGGGCCGCTGGCCGCTGTCGTGAAGGCGCAGTTCGGGGCGTCGAACGCGCTGTCGCAGTTCGGGTCGTCGGCGAATTTCCTCGCCTACCTCTTCATGGGGCTGCCGTGCGGCATGGTGCTGAAGCGCCGCGGGTACAAGTTCACGTCGCTCGCGGCGGTGTCCGTGGGAATCCTCGGCGTCGCGCTCCAGCTACTCTCCGGATTCGCCGCGTCCTTCGCCGTGTACGTCGCCGGCGCGTTCGTGGCGGGACTGTCGATGTGCATGCTGAACACGACTGCGAACCCGCTCCTCAACACGCTCGGCGGCGGCGGGAACGGCGGAAACCGCCTCGTGCAGTACGGCTGCACGTTCAATTCCCTCGGCGGCATGACCTCGCCGCTCGTCCTCGGCTTCCTCATCGGGCACGCGGTGGCGAAGGCGAACGTCCTCGACGCCCTGCCCGTGCAGGCCGCCGCGCTCGTCTTCTTCGTCTTCGGCTTCGTCGTGATCCTGCGGGCGGACATCCCGGAGCCGCACCTCGAGCCGGACGCGCCTTCGCCGTGGCGGGACGTGTTCGCCGCGTTCAAGTTCCGCCATTTCGCGCTGGGGGCGCTCGCGATGTTCCTCTTCGAGCCCGTCGAGTGCGGCATCTGCAACATGGTGAACCTGTACCTCACGGCCGAGGGCACGCCCGCCTACGCGGGGGCCGTCGTGGGCGGCGCCATGGTCTCGGCCTACTGCGCGCTCATGATGGCGGGGCGCTTCGGGGCGGGAATGCTGGGCGGCCGGTTCTCGCCGCGGACGATGCTCGCGGCGTCGGCGGCGTTCTGCATCGCGCTTCTCGCCGCCGCCGCGACGGTGCCGTTCGCGAAGGTGCCCGTGCCGTTCTCGTCCGTCTCGCTCCCGCTCCCGGCGATCCTGATGACGCTGTGCGGACTCGGCATCGCCGTCATGTTCGGCAGCATCTTCAACTTGGCCACGGAGGGGCTCGGCCGCCTCGTGCCGGTCGCCTCGGGCATCACGATGTCGCTCGTCTCCGGCGGCGCGCTGCTCGCCGTCGTCGGCGTGGTCACCGACCGGTTCGGGATCCTTTCGTGCTGCTGGGTGTTCGCGGCGTTCCTCGGCTACATCCTCTTCTTCGCCGTCGCCGGCTCGGCAACGGAAAGGCGCGGCCCGGCGGCCCCGCGGTGACGGAAGGCGGCCCCGTCGGCCGCCCGTTCGGCCTTGCCGGATTTTACCATTCTTTTTTGCTCAAAAGTTGATTTGGGATTTAGTATAATGTTCACACACCAAGAAGCCAAGGAGTAGTGCACTATGAAAACGGTTTCCTCAGCATTCTGCGCAATCTGCGCGGCGGTTTGCCTTGCGGCTCCCGCCTCGGCCGCGGCGCGCACCGAAGTCCCCGGCGGCACGTGCCTGTTTGTCCGTTAACGTGGTGGTGACATGAAGAAGATAATCGTACAAGTGCTTGCGGCCGTCGTTTCGGCGGGATGGGCGGATGCCGATGCGTGGAAGGTGCCGAG
>JAFRNO010000479.1 GCA_017430155.1 Kiritimatiellia bacterium
GGGCATCCCGTTCTTTCTGAGGGCGTAGTAATTCTCTGCGAGTTCCCCGTGCCCGGCGGCGTCGAGCGGCGCGTACATGTGCTGGATGTTGTAGTGGAAATAATACACCCAGGGGATGTAGTCGCGGAAGAAGCCCCAGAGGCCGCTCGTGAAGTGCGGCGGATACGCGCCTCGGCTCTCGCTGTTCATGATGTAGAGATAGAGCGCGCAGATGTTTTCGAGATAGTCGTCGGAGATCGCGATGAAGGACTTGTCCCAGAACGCCCGCCAGGCCGCCGCGTGCCGCTCGTACAGGGCCTCTGCCCCGGCTTTTTCCGCGCCGTCAAGGGCTTCGGCGCAGCGTTGACGCGCATCATCGGCGTCGGCGCCGGTCCTGACCGCAGCGTACAGCGTGAACGCGTGCTCCCGCGCGGCAGGCAGCCGGTATGCCGCCGTATGCCGGTTCACCGCGGCGGGCTCCGGCGTCTCTCCGACGAGGGAGAGCCCGACGCAGAACGCCGTCGCGTTCAAAACCTGCGTGACATAGAGCCGTCCGTCCTCCGCGCGCGCGTCCGTGCCGTCGAGGCCCGTCTCCGGCGCGAATTTCTGCTGGGCATACCACCGCCACAGCGTCCGGCTCCCCCATCGCGCGAGCGTGACGGCAGGCGCGGACAGGTCTTCGGAGGAGGCGCGGATCCCGAGGACCGTCACGCCGCTTTCGTGCTCCGCAAACGCCCGGACCGACACCGCGCCGAAGGGTGTCTCCGCTTCCGCCGAGGCCGCCGCATCCGCAAGGGAAAGCCGGGCGGCGAACCGCTTCTGATAGAGGTATTCAAAGACGGGAGCGTCAAAGCGCACGGTGATCTCCCCGGCGTGCTTGACGCAGGTCAGCTCCTCCTCGTGTCCCGAGCAGTAGCACGCATCGTCCCAGGTGACCCCGGGCGGCGCGTCCTGCCAGAGATCGCATTTGTTGATATGGAGGTGCAGCCCGTCCTTTTCGAACCAGAGAAGCGTCCCGGTGTCTCCGTCCCCGATCGGCAGACCGGCCGTCGGCGCATTGACGGGCGTCCCGAAACAGAGGTCGTGGCGCGGGATCCTCTTCGACGCCGAGAGATCCCAGCGGGCGGCATCGGGGTTGAACTTTGTTTTCATCGTTGTCCGTCTCCTTTGGGCATGAGGAAAAAAGCGAGCGGCAGAAGCCGTTCGGCAGAGCAAACGCTCCGCCTTCTTCTGCCGCTCATTCCGTTATCTTCTCTTCGAGATCCAGGCGCTGCCGAGGACCGCGACGAGCACGATCATGCCGCCGCCGATCATCGAGCCGCAGCCGGACTTCTTCGCCTCGGCGGGCTTTTCCGCTGCCGGGGTTTCCGCCGCGGGCGTCTCAGCCGCCGGTTCTTCTGCAGGCGGCGCTTCCGGTTCGGGTTCCGGTTCGGGTTCCGCCGCAGCGGGCGCATCGCCGGTCTTGTCGCCGAACAGCGTCACCTCGGAGACCTGGAAGGTGCCGGAGGCCGTGCCGTCCGCCGAGAACTTGACATAGCCGACGTTGTCAGCCTTGCCGTCGCCGGCGAAGTAGGTGAAGTTCAGCTCTTCGAAGAAGCCGTCGTCGCCCTTCTTGAGCTCGGTCCAGTTCTCGCCGTCCGGGGACACGGAGATCGTCCACGCGTTCGGGGAACGGCCGTTGTAATCCGCGTTGTCGTTCGCCGTCGCCCTCGTGAAGCCGGTGATCTTGTAGACGCCGTCGAGCTTCGCAACGGATTCGGCCGGGAATTCGTTCGTGCAGAACTTCGTGCCGGTGTTGCCGTCCCAGAGGTTCTCCGGGCCTTCGCCGCCGAAGCCGTTCGTGCCGGAGACGAATTCATAGTTCTTGATGATGTTCTTGCCCTTCGCGGCATCCTCCACCGTGGCGAGGCCCTTGGACGGAGGCGCTTCCTTTACGAACGGGAATTCGAACGTCGTGTCGACAAGGTTGTCGTTCGCGTCGATCGCGTAGATCTTGATGACATGATCGCCGACCGCGAGCTTGTCGAGCTCGATGGACATGTCGAAGCCTTCCGCCTCTTCGTGGATCACGGCCTTGACGTCGGGTCTGTCCTGAATGAAGTCTTCGGAGCGGACCGCTTCGCCGCCGTCGATCGTGTAGGCGAAGCCCTTGATCGGGGTCGAGACGTGCGCCCAGCCGCGAAGCTCGACCTGTTCGATCGGGCCTTCGACCGGGTTGTCGGCCAGCCAGCCGCCCGCGTTGCCGTCGACCATCATCTCATAGTCCACATAGATGGTGTCCCAGGACTTCGCAAGGAGCTCGGCGGCGGATGCGTCGGATGCGGCCGTGTCGGTGCCCGCGCCGGAAGAAGAGCCGCCGCTGAGCTTTGCCGCGGGCGCGTTGTCCCAGTCGTTGACGCCCTTGTACTGCGCCTGATAGTTATACGTGCCCCAGAGAACGTGCTGGCCGTCGTCGCTGTCCCAGCCGTCCTCGCAGATGTTGACCGCGCACCAGGTCACGCGGATGTTGCCGGTCGCGAGCATGTCATGCCCGAAGTCGTCCATGCCGGACATATCCACGCGGGCCTCCATGACGTAGCTGTCCGCGGTGGTCTTGGTCACGGCCTCGGCATATCCGTCCTCCATCATGTTGACGGAGTCGTTCTGATCGGAGTCCATGAAGAAGTAGCCGATGATCGGCGTGCCGCTCTTGTTCGCCGCGAGGAGCTGCAGACCGTACTGCGCGCCGTAATCGGGATCGTAGAACCACATGAGGGCGCAGTCGGAGGAATA
>JAFRNO010000480.1 GCA_017430155.1 Kiritimatiellia bacterium
GCTCGCCGGCGTCGCGTCACGGTGCATGGCGGGTGAGAAGCTGGTCAATATTGCCAATGTGGAAATGTTGCCAATTGCCAATGCCAATACTCAATACCACTGCGTCAAGGAGGCGGTGTTCCCGTTCGTGAAGTTCCCGGGGGCCGACATCACCCTCACGCCGGAGATGAAGTCAACGGGCGAGGTGATGTGCTTCGGACCCGATGCGGCCTCTGCCTACTACAAGAGCCAGATCGCGGCGGGAAGCCCCCTGCCGCATCCCGGAGAAGGCGGCATCATCCTCTCCGTCCGGGACGAGGACAAGGAAGAGGTCGTGCGCCTCGCCAAGACGCTGGACGACCTCAACTACGAAATCTGGGCGACGCGCGGTACATCCACGCTGCTCTGGAAGGAAGGCATTGAGTCGAACGCGCTCTACAAGATCCCCTTGGGAAGTCCGAACGCGCTCGATTTGATCCGTCTCGGCAAGGTCAAGTGGATCGTCAACACGCGCGAAGACGGCGAGATGTCCGCGCACGACAGCCTGAAAATCCGTTCCGCCGCCACGCTTGCGGGCGTACCCGTCACGACCACGCTCGCCAGTTTCGCGGAGGCGATCAAAGGCATCGCCGCCGTCACGCAGACGCCCGCGGAGGCCCCGCTCTCGCTCCAGGAATGGCACGCGCAAGGTCTGGCCTAGCGGAGCATCAGCACGGTGCCGTTGGCGTAGGCGAGAGTCACCTTCGTGGGATGGACGGACGCCCGCCAGCGTTTCGGCACGTTTATCTCATGGAACGTGCCCGTAATCTCCGGTGCCGTGACGAGCGTGTACACCTGCCCCTCGTTCAACTGCGCATCCCCGAGCGCGAGGGAGAGATTCGAGAGGTCAAGCGTGCCCGTCGCCGCGAGACAGTCGCTCGTGCCGTCCGCCGCCACGTCGGCGACGAGCGTGCCGGACTGGAGCGACGTGCCGTCCACCGTGAGCGTCCCGATCGCGTGGCGTCCGCCCGGCTGGATCGTGCCCGTCACGGAGAGCGTGCCACCCTTCACCGTGCCCGTGCCGCCCAGCTCGCGCACCGTCTGCGCCGTCGAGTTCAACAGGAACGTCGCGCCCGAGCCCGCCCACATCTCAGTCGCCGGGATCGTCGCGCCGTTCGCGAGCGTGAGCGTGCCGCCGTCAACCGCCGTGCCCGCCGTGTACGTGTTCGCGCCCGACAGGGTCAGCATGCCCGCGCCCGTCTTCTTCAGATAGAAGTGCGCGTCCGGACCCGCCGCGCAACTCGCCGCGAGCTGGTCCGCCGTCATCACGCGGTTGTAGACACGCACGTCGTGGTAGTCGGCGCCCGGATCGTTGTCCGCCGCAAACGCCGAATGGCCCAGCCAGCAGCCGTTGGCCTGGTTGATCGTCGTCATCTTCCAGGTCGCCGGCGCGTGAAGCGCGATTTCGTCAAGCCGCGCGCCCGTCGCGCCGTCGTGCAGGTGGATCGTGAAGATGATACTTCCGTCGAGCTGCGGATCGACGACCAGGGCGACGTAGTACATCTTGTCCATCTCGAACTTGACGGTACCGGCCTTGCTGGTGACGCCGTTGATGCACAACTGCGGGAAAGCGTTGTTGTTCTTGAACGTGAAGTACATTTCCTGGCCGTTGATCGCACCGAAGTCGAAGAGCCGCGCCCAGCTGTTCACCGAACGGGGCGTGACCCAGAACTCCACCGTCGCGCCGCGCCCATCCGTCGGCAGGATGTCCGTCCCGAGATTGATGCAGCTCGTGCCGCACTTGGCATTGCTCATGCGCACCGCGCCGTCCGTCCACGCCACCGTGCCGCCCACCGTCGCGTCGGAATCGCCCGCGCAGTCCGCGAGCGAGCCGTCGTCGAACCGCCAGCGGTGGATCAGCGTCTCCGAAAGCTCCTCCGCGCGCGTCGCCGCCGTGAGCGCCACCGGCAGCGTGAAGTCGCCCTTGCCCGCCGTGTCGATCGCGCCGCCGAGGGGCGTCGCCACCCGACGGTCCACGTTCGACTGGATGATGGTGCTCGCCTTCGCGTTGCTGAGCATCCTGAACGTGCCGCCGTTAAACACGAACGTGTCGTCGCCCGCGCCACCGTACGCCGTCGTGGCCTCGAACGTGCCGCCCGGCGAGAGGATCAGCGTGCCCTTCGACGTATTCTTGCTCGCGATGCAGACACCGCCCGCGTTCGTCACCGTCAGCCGTCCGCCGTTCGCGATGGACACCGTGCCCGTGCCATCCTCGGCCACGAAAAATCGGCATCCGCTGCCGTTTGCTGTGTCCCTGTGCGTGAACGTGCCGCCATGCAGCCGATACTCGCCCACGCCGCCCGGATAGCGTCCCACGCACGGATAACTGCACATCGAGATGTCGCCGCCCGTCTGGATGAGCGTGCCGTTGCCCCGCGCCCCAACCTGGAAGTTGCCCCCGTCCTTCATGAACATCGAGCCGCCCGACATCACCACGCGCGCCACGCTGCCCGTTTGGCTGCCGACCGTCGCGCTGGTATTGAACGTCAGCGTGCCGCCACGTTGCGTCACGCTGACCGGACCCCTCCCGGCCCATGCAACGTTGCCGTCTCAGATGACGGAAGCGCTATTCGCCGTCAGCGAGC
>JAFRNO010000481.1 GCA_017430155.1 Kiritimatiellia bacterium
CGACGAACCCGCAGCCGACTATACCGACTTTGATCATTTTGCTTCTTTCTGTTGGTGGTGTTTCTTAACCACGGAATACACGGAAAAGGGTGGAAAGGGTGGAAAGGTTGGGAAGGTTGGGGGATTTTTTAACCACGGAATACACGGAATACACAGAAAAGGGTGGAAAGGTTGGGAAGGTTGGGGGGATTTTTTAACCACGGAATACACGGAAAAGTTTTGATTAGATGACGATACGGCTAATCGCAACACCTGGATAATGGCAAAGATTCACAAGTAGTCCCACCTTCATTCCCGTTGCACGGAGATAGTTCTGAAGTTGCGCTTCGTGCTCCGGTAATAATGCTTTGACTGCTTTCAATTCAAGAATAATCTTGTCATAACATATGACGTCCGCTCGATATGATTGCTTGAGCAACTCGCCCTTGTATTTGATTTCGATTTCTGCCTGAGCTTTAAAAGGAATCCCACGTAATGCCAACTCAATTTCTAATGCTTCTTGGTAAACGGCCTCCAGGAATCCACTTCCAAGATTCTTGTACACTTCGTATATCGCCCCTCTGATCGCGTACGTTTCATCCTCAAGCACTAACTCCATCCCAGATTCCCTTCCGTGTATTCCGTGGTTCAATTCTTCACTCCGCCCCTCTCCCAGACCCCATTGTACATTTAACGACGGTCTCCACGACCTGTCCGGGCTCGATGTGGCGGAGCAGTCCCTTCTCCGCCATGCTGTTGTAGTCCTCGGCCAGGCAGTTCGCCGGCTCAAGCCCCATCACGTAATCGCCGTGTCCCGGCATGCGCCATTGCACGAGGTACGGCAGTTCGGCCTTGCGGAAGGAAAGCACGACATCCGGTCCGAACGAGGAATTGGAAATGCGCATCGCGCAGAAGCCCTTTTCATCGGCCGGCAGGTCGTGATAGAGCACCTGCTCCGCAAAACCCGCCGTCGGCGGCAGGAACGTGTCCCATTCCGAAACGCCCTTCGCCGCCTCGTCGTCGCGCGGCGTCACCTGGTGCGGCGGCGCGACGAGACGCGTCTCCTCGCCGATGAGCGGCCAGCCGAAGTTCATGTGGTAGAGCTGCATCAGCGGCGCCGTGGACGAACCGAGGTTCTCCGTGCGGTCGGTCAGCGTCAAGCCCGGCCAGCCCAGCTTCGTCGCGATCGTCCGGCTCGTCGCCAGGTTCTCGCCGAACACCCGCGAATGGACGATCCGCCCCGTGATCTCGAGCACGTACTCGCCGGCGTCGTTCCAGAACGCGCGCGTGTTGACCTCCTCGGCGGGGGTGTGGTCCATCCGCCCGTGAAGACCCTGCGCGCCCTCCGGCGTGACGCACGGCCCGCCCACGTTGAGCCAGCCGCACGTCGTGAGCAGCCCGCCGGCCCACGTGCGCAGCCATTCGAGGCCGTCCGCGTCGTAGAACGCCGGCGCAACCGGCCCGTTGCGCGTGGTCCACGTGAGCGGCAAACCGTTGTAGCGGGCCGGACCGATGTCGAGCCCGCGGTCGGGATAGACCGTGAAGTCGAACCCGCTGCCGTTCACGACCTCGAACGCGCGCATGCCGCGTCCCTTGCCGTCCTCGATCGCATATCGCTTGATCGCGGCAAGCTGTTCCATGCGGCCGATACGGCCCGCGATTTTTTCCTTTGAGTACTCCATCGTCAACCTCCCTTGCCAACATCAATCCGAAATCACATGCACGCCGCTTTCGTTGAGGCGGATGCCGATCTCGCGGATGCCGCCGCCCATCGTCTTGATCTCCTCCAGCATGGCCCGCTGCGCGTAGCGGTCCCCGCCCGAGAGGATGGTCACCGATCCGCCGTCGCCGCCGGCCCCGTTGACTTTCCACCCGATTGCGCCGTAGTGCTTCGCCACGTCGAATATCTTGCGGGCCGTCTCCGAGACGAGCGTCTCGTGCAGGTTCGCCTGCGCCTCGGTGTTGCGGATCATCGCCGCGCCGAACGACGCCAGGTCGCCCGCCAGCAGCGCGTCGCGGCCGACGACCGCCTCCCGACGCAACGGCTCGAGCTTGTCCGTCGAACCGCCCTCCAGCAGGCCGCGGATCACCTCCTCGTGGACCGACGACGAATGGTGCGTGCGCCCGAGGAAGATGACCGAAAGGCGAGCCTCCAGCTCGTCGCGCGTCGCCGGGTCGACGTCCACCCGCCTGACCGTCGCGTGCGGGTATTCGTCCATGTCGATGAAGCTGATGCCGCCGTGCGCCGAACAAAGCTGGTCCTGTATGCCGCTCTGCTGCCCGAGATGGACGGTCTCGACCTCATGGGCCTTTGCCGCGAGTTCGTCGGGGGAGAGCCGCCCGGGCGTCAGGCAGTCCAGCGCCCGGAGAAGCGCCACCGTGACCGCGGCAGACGTTCCGGTGGACGAACCGCCCGGAATCGACGAGTGCAGGGATATCTCCACGTCCAGTCCCTTGGGGATCGGCATGGACTTCACGCACGCCTCCAGGAGAGGATGGCGCCCGAACGTCACGTTCTGCGGATCGAGCTTGTAGCGGTCGCCGTAGTCGTCCACCGTGAAGTAGAACCGTTCGCGCCACTGCGGGACTTCGGCGACCTCCATACGGCATTCGGCGTACGGGCTCACCGCGATGTTCAGCACCGCGCCATGTTTGGCGAACCAGGTGTCCGACCATCCGCCGAGATCGCAGATGCGGATCGGTGCAAGTGCTACGAATGTTTTGCTCATGTTTATCTGAATTGTATTGTCAGCCCGGGGGGATTCACTTGGAACCCCACCTTCACGTCGTCGATGGCCATGAGGGCCGACGAGCCCTTCGCGGGCGGATGGAGCGTCCACTTGAGATACAGCACCTCGCCGGGCTGGATGCGGATCCCCGCAGACGGCACGTAGTCAACGGCCGTTGCTTCCGGCATGGCGTACGTTCCCGCGCCGAAGACCCCCGACTCGGTCTCGGCACAAGGCTGCCACCCCTCGTCGAAGGCCACGATCCAGTCCAGACGGTTTGTCACGAGGCACTTGAAGGAGAGCAGCTGATTCGTCGTGTTCGCGAAGCCCCACTGCTGCGCGGAATAGGAGACGTTCGTCAAGGCCACCGCGGAGTCCGTGTCGTTCGTGAACGCAAGGCCCCACGTCATGGTCGTGTCCTGCTTGCCGCGCGCGCCGAACGCGCGCGCGGATTCGTTCATGTTCGTGGACAGCGCCACGAACTTCGCGCCCGTCTGGTTGCCGCCCGCGTAGAAGGACAGCTTCGTGGCCGGATCCAGGTCCTGCCACAGCTGCCAGTACGGGAGCGTGATGCCGTTGAAGAAATCCTTGTCGCCCGTCGTCGCCGTGATGGCCGCCAGCGGATCGAAAACCTGCACGTAGACATGGTCGCCGTCAAGACCGCCCAGGGGACAGGCGTTCAGCGTGGCGCGCGGCGGCGGGTTGGCGAGATCGACCTCCACGCCCGCCGATCTCTCCGACGGCACCCCGTCCGAATCAACCGCGCTCACGCCCACGAACACGGGCACGGCCTCCGGAAGTCCGTCAATCACGCAGGACGTCGCATCGGACACGGACACTTCCCTGATCACGACAGGCGACGCGACACCGGCCGAATATCCCGAGAGGAGCGCGACAGCGCCGAGAACCGTCCTGCGGTCGCCGGACGCAAAAGAATTGAACCGGAAACTGTCGCCGCTCTTCCAGTCGGAAACGACAAGAACATGTTCCTTCAACTCAGAAGCAAGCGTAACCTCCCCGATAACGTTTGTGGAGTTGTCGGAAATGCGTTCCACAAGCATTTGCGGATTTGCGTTTGAACTGCCGATCTTCGCACGGAAACGGAGCAACACTCCAGAATCTGAAGCTACGTCTATTGGCGGCGTCTGAAGCCAGCCGAAATCCCCCGTTGTCCCCATCCGTACCGTGCCGTCCTCGCCCGTCGGATAGCCGGCCTTGTCGGACCGCGTCCAGCCCGCATGCGCGAAGCAAGCGTTGAACTTCGTGTCTGACATGCGCGTCGGCGACGCCCCGTTCGTCGCGCCCGGCAGCGGATCCTCCCAAACGATGTTCCCTGCGGACGCCCCCACGACGACATTCGTCCAGACCGAAACCCGGTAACTGGCCGCGCCTGAAACCGCATCCCACGAAACCTCAAGAGAATCGGTCGTCAAAGCCGTTGCCACGACGTTGGAGGGCGCGTCGAGGCGCGCGTCCAGCCACGTGGCGGAAAAGCTTGCAAGCGCCAGGCCGTCCGTGGCGACCCGGAACCGGCGGTAGTCCGACGCGGCGGGAAAATCGAACGCCGCGCCCGTGGTGGCGGCGTTCACCGACGCGATCTGCGTCTCCGCGCTGCTCGCATGGTCGATCGCGAACACCTGCGCCACGCCGGCCGGCCCCGCGCCCGACGCCCCGTAAGACAGCGCAATCCGGCTGACGGTGTTGGAGTACTCCGGCGAAAGGTATCCGCCGTCCGACACGGTCCAGCCCTGCGGAACGGCCGAACCGGAAAAGTCGGCCGTCTCCGTGACCGGTCTTCCGGCACGAGCCGACAGGGGAAGCGCGCACGCGGCAATTCCCAAAAGGCAAACCAACTTGTTTCTCATCATGCTTCTCCCTTTAGTTTTTTCTGGTTCAGGCAGGCAATTCATCTGCGGACTCTTGCGGACGCAGCTCGGGGAAGAAATCCATCTTGAGCGCGTTCGCGAGCTTCGCCGCGGTGCGGAAGGAGAAGTTCACGTCCTGGTGGAGGACCTTCGTGATGTACGGACGCGACACGTTCATCTGCCGCGCGAGATCCGTCTGCGACATGCCCAGTTCCTTCATCCGGCGCAGGATGCGCCGAAGAAACGCCGATCCGACTCTGTCTACGATTTTCATATGTTACCTACTGCGGTCGCGCAGGAGCGCGACCCTCCCGTTTTTAGATACGCTCCGCGCCCGTGGGGTATGCAGCCGAATACCTCATTACGTATGTGCCTGATGACTTGCCTGTCATTGCAACGTCCATATTTTAACCCATTGGTTACGCAAAGGCAAGCGCGAATTTTGGGGGATATTCAGGGCGCATCCGCGATTTCACTGATGTCGCTTAAGGGCACGGGTAAATTTCTCCGCGCCCGTCACGTTCAGATGTATTGGATCGGTGAAGAGAGAATCCGGATAGTCGTCGACCGCATCAAAGAAGTTAACGACTGAGACGTTCGCGCGCCGGGCCTGACGCGACAGGAACGCCCTCATGTCCGACGGATTCTCATGAAGCGCGTGGTGCACGGAACTTATTGGAGCCACGACCCAGACGATACGATGGCGTCCCTGGTTCGCATAGAGCGATGCCACCAGCTCTTCACAACGTGAATCGCAGAAGAATGAATAAGGTTCCAATTTCTTCTTCATGGCCGCCCATTCCGACTCCGTGCGGCTGTTGAGGAGCAGTTCCGCGCCATTGTCCACCCTCTTTGCATATCCCCACCGCGCATTCAGATACTGGGAGAGCACGCCGCGGAGCGACCCTTGAAAACGGGACCCCGGCGTCCAGTCGGTCCAGGAAAGGGCAAGACCGGGGATCGCATCGCGCACCGACCGGCTCTGTCCGGCCAGCCGATAGTCTCCCACGAGACGGTCCTTGCCCGGCTCCGCGAATCCCCACGGGTCCAGATTGATGACGACCGTTGAGTCAGAAGGATTGTGCCGCATGTATTGACCGACCAGAACCAGCGCCTCGTTGAGCGACATGCCGTCTACGCCGTAATTGAAGGCTCGTGGTGAAAGAATTGACGGGGCGTAATTGCCCAAGGCGCGCGACGATCCGAATATGGCGACCGTCTCCCCTTCGCCGCCTTTCATGATCCGCTCGATCTTCGTCGCCGCGCAGGACGGCGAATGCCGCATCAGCCAGAGGACACAGCCGTCATACGTCCACGCAAGCAGGACGTAGAAAGCGAGCAAACTCGCACAGACTAGCAGGAAACGTCTCATGTCAGAACCGGAAGTAGATGAACTCTCCGCCAGATGGCCCCGCGAACAGCACGATCACCGCCATACAGCCGAGGATGTACAAGTATTTGCCACGATTCGTCACGAACCTGCAATCTCGCGGAAACGCGTAGCTGAAGGCAAGCAACGCGACAGAAAGAATGCAGGCCAGAAAATACACCCGCCCCCGCAAGGCAAACAGGGCCGCTGGCGAAATCTGGAAATTACCGGAGAAAAGCACCTTCAGAAAACGCGACAATCCGTCAAACGACCCCGCACGGAAGAAAATCCATGCAAAGGCCACCCAAAAGTCAATCCAGAAGACGCGCAGCAACCTCCCCGTACGGGAGCAAGTCCCGTCCGTGGAAGACCGGAACCTCTTGCAGATTCCCTCCATTGTCAAGAAGACGCCATGGATTCCGCCCCAGATCACGAACGTCCACGCCGCTCCATGCCAGAGTCCGGAGAGAAGAAAGACCACCATCGTGTTGCACATCCATCTCGCAGGCGCCACGCGACTGCCGCCAAGCGGGATGTAGACGTAATCCCTGAACCAAGTCGAGAGCGAAATGTGCCAGTTCCGCCAGAACTCGCCAAAGCTCTTCGAGAGATAAGGCCTGTTGAAGTTGACCATCAGGTCGAACCCAAACAAGCGCGCAACGCCGCGCGCGACGTCCGAGTACCCCGAGAAGTCGCAGTAGATCTGGAGCGAGAAGAAAACCGTCGCGATCACGCACGTCACCGAAGAGTAGAGCTCCGGCATATCAAAGACGTTGTCCACGTAGGACGCCAGGGTGTCCGCGACAACCATCTTCTTGAAGAGCCCGTACGCCATCAGGCAGAGGCCGTGCAGGGCCGCGTCGCAATCAAACTTTCGATCCTTCTGGAACTGCGGCAGCAGGTTGGCCGCGCGCTCGATGGGTCCGGCGACAAGCTGGGGGAAGAAGGCGATGAAAGTGAAATACTCCATCCAGCTCTTCGTCGGCGCCAGCTCCCCACGCGCGATGTCAATCGTGTAGCTCAGCGCCTGGAAGGTGAAGAAGGAAATGCCGACGGGCAGCACGATCTTGAAGGTGATCGACGCTGGATTCCATCCGAAAAGCGCGCAGAGGCTCTCGGCGAAGAAGTTATAGTATTTGAAGATGCACAGCGTGCCGATGCAGACGGCCACGCACG
>JAFRNO010000482.1 GCA_017430155.1 Kiritimatiellia bacterium
CGTGGACATGGATTGCCACCATCTGCACGACCATCATGACCACGACCATCACGGGCATTATGCGGAGGCGGAACGCGATCACGAACCGGAGTCGTTTGACCCATGGCGTTGGATCAACGTCCATGTTCGCGCCCCCGAGGTCGACCGGCATCTGGACGACGACAGGGCCGTGGAGCTGATGCCGTGGTTCTGGATGGCGGTCAAGTCCGATCCGCACAACGTGGAGGCGTGGAGCGCGGCTTGCTTTGTGGCCTCGCAGATGATGAGGGATGATGCATTGGCGCTGCGAATGGCCGCGGAAGGGTGGCGGCTCAATCCCAAATCGCTTGAATTGGCCCGCGCGTTGGGGCGGTGCTATCGCGCGGAAAGCACGCGCGATCTTGAAAAATCAGAAACAATGTTCCGTACGGTCGTTGAGCTGGCGGAGAGGGCAAAAGACTTGACAGACCGTGACCATCAGGCCTTTTTCTACGCCGTGGGGTATCTGGCCGATTCGGCGAAACTCCGAAAGGATGTTGCCACGCTCACGAAATTGCTGAATGCGGCGCGTCGGGTCAACCCCAATCATCCGACCACCAGATCCATTTCCCAAACGCTCAAAGAGCTGGGAAGGGGGCGCGAGACATGAGACAGTGAGACTTTAGTGTGCCACTTCTCACGTCTCACGTCACGCTCTCAAGTCTTTTCCTTGTCCCAGCTGGCCTTAGGCGGGGCCTTGTCACGCCATTCCTGCAGTGAGATCATGTTTCCCGCCTTGGCGTTGTTGGCGAGGTACGCTTCGGCCACGTACTCGCGTTTTTCCTTCATCTGCGCAAGGAGGCTGCGAATCTCAACCGCCGCATCATAGCAAATGTCGAGAACTTGTTTTTGCAGTTCTGCATCTGTCCCTGGCATCTTGAGCAACTCAATGCTGCTGAGCAGCACCTGTGCAGGCTGCCCCAAGGCGTGGCAGAAACCCGCGAGGGATTCCATCACGACCTTTGACCGCTCGATCTGCACCTCTGCCAGTGCAAGGCGGCTCGCCATTTCATCTGTAGACACTTCGCCCATACTTGAAATATTAGCATATTCCGTACCACTGTACCATTGACGCATGGCACGGTTTTTGCTACACTTTCTCCACGGATGAAACTGCAACTGACAAAGACGAAGACGATTGAGATCGACTTCTCGCGCCTTGGCGGCGGGCGCCGTACCCCGTCGGATGTCACGGGCGTTGTCCTCAACGGAGGCGACGCGCGCGGCTGCCCGGCGGTACGCCTCGTCCACAAGAAGAACGGGTGGAATGTTTTGGCGGCGGGTTTCGTGCCGGCGCCGGTGGATCCGTTGCCGGAGACGTGGGACGCGGCCAACAAGTCGCATGTCGCCTGGTCCTTGCCAGTGGAGTTCCAGGCCCCGAGCGCCGCGCTGGCGGTTCTGTCGCCGAACATGTTCACGCGGCAGACCACGCCCGACGCATTGACGGCGGATCTGGTGCAGACGGCGCCGAAGGCGTCTTCCGGCGCGCCGCCGCCGCGCAAGCTCGGCGTCCGCCGTTTGGAGAAGAAACCTGCAGCGGAGAAAACGGCGGAAGGGGCGGCGGAGAAGGGTCAGGAACTGGACGTGAAGCCCGGCGTCCCCGCGCAGGCGAACGGCGTGCGGTTCGTGATGCAGCCCTTGGCAGAGAACCCGTTCGTGATCCAGGCGGGTTTGCCAGAGTACCAGATACAGTGGCTCGCGCATCTGCTGCCAGAAGGGCGGCGGCCCACGGCGTGTTCGGTGCAGACGCTTCCTTCGGCGTTACTGGCCTCGCTCTGCGAACAGCCCGCGTTCAACGCGGCGGGCGGTTCGGCGTTCGCGATCTTCGTGATGCGCACCACGGTCTACTTGGCGGGCTACAAGGAGGGGAAGCTGTTGCTGTTCCGGTCGTGCCCCGGCGTGGCCGGCTGGGAGATGCTGCGCGAGGGCGTGAAGCTCCGTCTGGGGCTTGAGGACGAGATGGTGGACGAGATCCTCGATGACGCGCTCATCGATCCGCGGAGCGCGATGGAGCCGTTCGTGCGTCCGATCCTGCAGCAGCTGGAGATCTCGCTCGACTATCTGGTGAGCCGGCATAACCTGCGGATCGACAAGGTGTTCATCATGGGCCTGCCGTCGGGCGCCCGCTACTGGAGCCAGATGGCGGAGGAATCGCTGCGCATGCCGTTGATCGCACCGTCGGTGTTCGACGGGCTCGTGCTGTCGCCGAAGAACAAGGAACTCGCGGAGTTGACGCCGTCGAAGTCGCAGGCTTTTCTGGCGGCGCTCGGCGCCGCCCGCGCCGCCATGGAGGGCCAGGCATGAAAGCGCCGAATCTCCATCTGAACCTGTTGCATGCGAGCGAGCGCCAGTCGTCTTCGCCCGTGCGCCTGCGCGTGATGTTGCCGATCCTCGCGGCGCTCGCGTGCGTGGGCTGCCTGGTGTGGTGGGGCGTCCTGACGGGCCAGCTGATGCTCGTCAAGGCCCAAGTGGAGACCATCAAGCAGGACATCGCCGCAAAGCAGTCCGAACACGGCGGCATCCTGGGCCAGATGAACACCGCGCGCGACATCCAGGCCGAAGTGGACCAGCTGACGATGTATGCCAACGCGCGCCGCACGTACGGCGAATTCTTTGCCAATCTCGCGTCAAACGTCCCGCCCGGCGTGGCGTTGATGGAGCTGGAGATTCCCGAACCGCCCGCGCAGAGCCTGTTGCCGCCCGGCGCGAAGCCCGGCCCAAAGGTGAAACCGCTTCTGGGGCCGACGAATACGGTTGACGTCGTGAAGCTCCGCATTCTCGGCCGCACGCTGAAGAACGAACCCGTGGAAACGCTGATGAAGTCGCTGGAGGATCCGTCCTTCACGAATACGCTCGTCATCGCGAAGGACGTGCCGCCCGACCGCGCCAGCCCGCGGATCCGTTCGTTCAAGCAGGACACCTCGCCCGCCGCACAGGGGGCGCAGCTTCTGATTTTTGACGTCGAGTATCTTTGCACGGAGAGGAGGTTCGAGAAATGAAGGCTGAAACGTTTCAAGACCCTTCCGTGCTGATGAAGCGCGCGCTGTTCCGGTCCCTGCTGATCGCCGCCGTGGCCGTGGTGCTGTACATGTTCTGCGTGGAACCGTGCCAGAGCTCTCTTGAGAAGACGCGGGCGGAGCTGCGCGGCCTCGAGGACCAGCGTTCGCGCATGGTGCGCGACTTGAAGGGAACCGGCCAGGTGAAGGGGCGGATGGACGAACTGAAGGCGCAGCGCCAGGCCTTTCTGGAC
>JAFRNO010000483.1 GCA_017430155.1 Kiritimatiellia bacterium
ACCCGCGGCGACGGCGACTATGTGAAATACAACGACCTTGCGGCACAAGCCTTCCGTGAGGCCGTGGCGCTCTACCCTGCATCCCCCGAGGCGACGTTCCGCTACATCCAGTCGATCCTCAGCGCCACGGGCAAGTGGAACGCCATCCTCGACCTGGTCGGCTACACGGATCGCGTCGACCCCAACAACGCCCGCACGAAAGAGCTCCGGCAGCACGCGCAGACCGCACGGGACGCGCTCGCGGCCCTGGAGTCGAAATCTCCCGCCGGCGTCAGCCGCGACGCGCAGGCCGACGCCTACCTCAAGTACGGCGAGGCCAACTTGATGTTCAACCCGCAGGTCTCCTACCGATGCGCGGAGACGCTGCGGCGCATGCAAAACGACAAGGATTCGTTCGACCGCCTCTGGCGTCTCGCCACGATCTTCCGCACCCTCGGACTCGACAAAAACGCGGCCCCCAGCATCGCGGCCGCCCAGAAGTTCCCCGAAGCCAACACGTACGAGAAACAGCACGCGGCCGCACTTGTCTTCGACAGGGCCGGCGAGGGCGAGGCGTGCGTCAAGGCCGTCCAGTCCGCCATGACGTTCCCCGAATCGCAGGATTTCGAGAGTCTCCTGCAGTATGCCGCCCTCCTCCTGAAGTACGGGAAGAAGTACGAGGCCGCCCATGCCGTCGACCTCGCGCTTCCCCTCGCGACCAACGCCCCGCCGGCCCGCATCCTCGCCGCCGGGGAGATGCTGCTGCGGATAGACGCCCCCACCTACGTGCCGTTCGTGGCCAAGCACGTTCTCGACCCCTTGCTGCAGCGCACGGACACCACCTGGCAGGAAGTCCAGCAGCTCGCCGAATACTACTGGCTTTTCCGCAATGGCGCCCGGTCGATGGCCGAGGCGACCGACTACCAGGACAAGGCCCTCGACTGCTATTCGCGATTCGCTCAGGCCGTTGACAACGCACACGTCTACGAGCGGCTCGCCAGCATGTACGCCCATGCCGTACCGGTCCTTCCGGACGAGAAGCGCCAAGGAGCCATCAGAAGCGCGGCGAAAGCCTATCTCACGCAGGCCTCCCAGAGCGTCTTGTCAAGGGAGCCCGACCTGGACGGTGCCTGCCAGCTTGCGGAAAAAGCCTACAAGACGGATCCCGCCTACATCAAGAACACCTACCTGGCCGATTCCGCTCCCGAGAAGGACGACATGCCGATCTCGGCCGAGAACGTGAAACGGCTCCTGCTCCGCAAAGTCGTCAAGAAATAGACCTTACCCGTATCCACGTCATGCTCTTCGACCGAACATTCCATCCAGACGAAGCCAACCAGGCCTTTACCACGGGCCGTCTCCTCGAGACCGGCCAATACGCGTATCAGCCGCAGGACCACCACGGCCCCACGCTCTACTACGCGGCGGCGGCCCTCCAGAAAGCGGCCGGACACGGCGACACGGCGTCGCTCGACGGCACGCTCCTGCGCTGCACGCCCCTCGTGTTCGCCGTCCTCGCGCTCGTGTTCGGGTTTCTGGCCGTCCGCAGGATCATGAAGCCCGCCACGGGCCTCGTCGACCGGTTCGCTCCCAGTCTGTTCGCCCTGCTTCTGGGCACGTCGCCGATCTTCGCCTTCTTCGCCACGGACTTCATCCAGGAAACGCTCCTCGCCTGCTTCCTGACCATGATGTTCTGGGCGGGCGTCGGCTACCTCCGTCCCGGCGCGAAATGGAAAACCGGCACGTGGGCGCTCTTCTTCGGGACGGCCGCCGGACTCGCCTTCGCCACGAAGGAGACCTGCCTGATCTCCTTTGCCGCCGCCGCCCTCGCCGCCGCGCCCTTCCTTGTCCGACACCTGACGCGGGAAAAAGTCAGTGCCCGCGCCCGCGACGGGGTTCTGGCCGTCCTCGGGTTCCTGATCGTCGCGTGCATCCTCTACTCGGACTTCGGACGCGACTTCCACGGCGTGTACAACGCCTTCATCGCGGCTCCTCTCTCCTACATCGGCCGCGCCGCAGGCGACGCGGCAGCCTCGACGGGCGCGAACTGGCACGTCCACCCCTGGTGGCAGTACTTCCGGTGGCTGTTTGCCGACGAATACGGTGCACTCGCATTCTTCGTCCTGTGCGGAACCTGCTTCGGCCTGTTCGCGCGGTTCGTCTGGACGGCAATACGTCCTGAGCTTCGCGAGCGCGCCAGCGGTCCGTTGTCGAGGTCGTTCCTCTTCGCGCTCGGCTACGCGCTCCTGCTCCTCGCCTTCTACTCGGCCATCCCGTACAAGACGCCCTGGTGCGCGCTTCAGATGCACATCGGCCTGTTGTTGGCGGCCGTGCTTGGATTTGCGGTTGCATGCGGCATGTTCACGGCGGTCCTTTCGCTGCCTCCGCCATCCAACTTGCCGGCGGAATGCAGGGACTATGTCGTCTGGCTACAGGGCCATCCGCGCCTGATCAAGGCATTGGGCGCGTTACCCTTGACCATTGCCGCAGCCGTGCTGCTCCTGACGAACGGCTACCAGATCGCCCGCATGTCGCGCGATCCCGATTCCAAGGACATTCCCTACAACTACGCCTCGGCCTCACCCGAAGTACGGCAGCTCGCCGCCACCGTCGCCGCAGCAGTGGGATCCGCCACGAACCACGAACCGCAAACCACGCCCTTCATCGCCGTGGCGCTCCCCGCCGCCGACACCTGGCCTTTTCCGTGGTACAACCGCCCGTACGAGCCGCAGACCGGCTACTGGACGTCCTTCGACGACCTCAAACAAATCGCGACCGCCGGCGTCAAGCCGACGGTCGTGATCGTCCCCATGGAGGAGGGGCACCTCGTGCAGCCGATCTTCCCGCACCTGACGCACACGAAGCGTTTCTTCATGCGCCCGGGGGCGCGCAACCATGAAGGCAAGATGCGCGGCGGCGTGCGCGTGCGCGTGTTCTGGTAAAGCGGCCGCGCGTGTCGCGGCCTTTAGCGGCGGCAGAACGCCTGCATCGTGTTCCAGAGCGCGTCGAGCTCGGCCTTCTGGTCGTCGGAGAGCGACACCGTGCCCAGCTTCCACTTCTTGCCCTCGCCGCGCGTGCCGCCGTCGTCCTGCTTGGACTTCAGGTACTCGCGCGAGACGAGGTTCGTGAAGCAGCCCGCCTTTTGGAGGTAGTAGAGCGAGTAGCCGCGCAGGCCGCCGGGGAAGTTGCGCTGGTCGACGAGAAGACGCAGGAGCGCGTAGGCGAGGTCCACCTCGCCCGTCTGGTCGTTCGCCTCCATGAGGCGCCAGATCTTCGCGAGGAGCGGCGCGTAGGCGCAGCGCTCGGTGATGAGGCCCTCGCTGCCGCACTGGCGGCTCTGGAAGAGCCACTGCCAGCCGCCCCACGCGCTGAACACGGTGTGGATCACGGGCTTCGCGGCGTTCTCCTCCTTCATGCGGTCGTTCGCCTTCGCGCCGCCGGACTCCTCCGTGATGTAGCCGAAGCGGTCGGGCCACTTCTTCGCGAGCGAGACGATGAACGGCACGCTCGGCGTGGGCGTCTTGGAGTTGCACGCCGTCTGGATGATGATCGGGCGGCGGGCGATTTCGCCGAGCTTCTCGTAGTAGCGCTTGAGGTCCGCCTCTGTGCGCGTGTCGTCGCCTGGACGCGAGATGATGGCGATGTTGGTCTTCGGATGGCGTTTGGCGACCTCCTCGATCGCCTGCGCCGTCGCGACCATGCCGTCGTCGTTCGCGCCGTTCGCACCGAGGGTGAGCATGCAGGGCTGGCCTTCCATCGCCTTCGCGAGCGCCTCGAAGCCTTTCTTCTTCTCCTCGAGCGTGAGGAGGTCGATCGCGTCGTTGGACTGGCACCAGATCACGCCGGGGCAGCCGCTGCGCGACACGTAGAGGCACTCGCGCGCGAGCGCCTCGTAGTCGACGGAGCCGTCCTCATGATAGGGCGTAGAGGCAATCGGGAACGGCCCGCGCATGCGCGGATCGCCGCCGCCGTTCGCGCGCGTCGTCCACGGCACGCGCATCCCG
>JAFRNO010000484.1 GCA_017430155.1 Kiritimatiellia bacterium
CTGCATGTCCGATGGAACAATCGGTCTGGGGGCGTTTGCCCTTAAAAGCCGGCCCGCGCCCATTATGCCCCGGCGGGGGGCGTCCCGACCGTCCGGCGGACGCGCGGGAGTGCGTCCCTCCCCCCGTTTTGTAATTTCTGCCAGGAGGCGGGCGCAATTGACAGTCGGACGGGGCTTGTGGTATAATTCCGACATGAATAAATATGCCGTAACCGCTTTCGCCGTGGCGGCGGCTCTGATTTTTGCCGCGTCCGCCTCGCCCATCCGCCTGAGATCGACGACCATCGACCCGCCCGCGCAGGCTGCCCGGGGCGCGACGCTCCTCGGCGCCGGCGTTTCCGCGCCCGCGCGCGGGTTGTATCTGGTGCAACCCGTGAACGGCGAGGTGACCGACGAATGGCGCGACCGACTGGAGGCGCTGGGCGCGAAGATTCGCTCCTACATCCCCGACGACACCTATCTCGTCGAGATCCCCGGCGACCGCTACGCCGACCTCGCGGCGAACCTGCCGCACGCCTACCTCGGCGCGTTCAAGCCCGACTACCGCTACGACGCCTCAGAGCTTCCCGCCGAAGCTGCCGCACCGGCCGGCGGGCAGCCGATGCGCCTGCTCGCGGCCTCGCCGGCGCCTGCGGACGGCGTGGCGGCGGATTCCGCCCGCTTCGACATCCTCCTCTTCGAGAACGGAACGGCGGCCATGGTGGCGCAGAAGATCGCCGCGCTCGACGGGTGCACGGTGGAGGAGGCGGCCGGACGCGGCGTCCGGGCCGTCCTCACCGCCGCCGCTGTGAGGGACGTCGCCTCGTGGCCGGACGTCCACTGGATCGAGCGGTTCCGCGAAAGCGTCCCGACGCTCGACATGGCCCTGAAGGCGGAACGCGCCAACGTCGAATCCGTCTGGGATGGCGGCGCCACGCTCCTCGGCCTCACCGGCACGAACCAGGTCATCGGCGTCGCCGACACGGGCCTCGACACGGGCACGAACGGCACGCTCCACCTTGACATCCGGAATCGTCTCGTCTCCGCCACTTCCGTCTCGGGGCGCGGCAGGTGGCACGACCAGAATGGACACGGCACCCACGTAGTTGGATGCGCGATGGGCAACGGACGTCGGTCGAGCGGCGGCATCCGCGGTCCCGCCTACGAAGCGCGCCTTGTCATGCAGTCCACGTTGCAAAACAACACCGCCAAGAGCGGCATCTCCATCCCCTCCGACATCGAGACGATGTTCCAGTCCGCTTACAATCTGGGCGCGCGCGTGCACAACAACAGCTACGGACAAGGAGAGAAGGGCTCCCCTGTCAACAACTACACCGCCAAGTGCGAGGGTGTCGACAACTTCATCTTCGAGCATCCGGACATGACGATCGTATTCTCGGCGGGGAACAACGGGGTGGACATCTCGCCAACGAACGGCGTCGTCGACACGTCCACGCTGAACGGCTACGCCGCGGCGAAGAACAGCATCGTCGTGGGCGCGTCCGAGAACTTCCAGACCAATCACTATTCGAACTACACGTATGCCAGCAAGTTCACTTCGGCAACGCCCATCAACGGCGACTCGTACTCCCTGCCGCAGGATGGCGTCCACCAGGGACTGGCGGCGTTTTCCAGCCGCGGGCCGACGAGCGACGGCCGCATTCGGCCGGACATCGTGGCGCCCGGCACGGGCATCGCCTCGATGCAGTCGTCCCTCGCGCCGAAGGCAACCGGATACTGGCTGTACGACGACCACTACTGCTACATGCAGGGTACGAGCATGGCTGCGCCGATCGTCTCCGGCGCGGCGGCGCTCGTCAGGCAGTGGATGGACGAGCAGTACGGAATCTCCAGCCCCGACGCCGCCACGGTCAAGGCGATCCTCCTCGCGGGCGCGCGGAGCCTTGCGCCCGGGCAGTACGGCACCGGCGTCACCCGGGAAATCCCCTCGACATACCCCAACAACGCCGAAGGCTGGGGACAGCTCAACCTCAGCAATTCGCTCGCCAACGCGACGGGCGTGTACGTGGAGAACGCACGGGTCATCGGCAACAACTCCTCCAAGAACTGGATCGTCGAGGCGTATGCGGGGATGCCCGTCACGTTCATGCTGTCGTGGACGGACGCGCCGGGCGACCCGGCGGCGTCGTCCACCGCGACCAAGCGCGTCAACGCCCACAACTTCCGCGTGACGCGCGACGACGGCAAGACGTACACCATGAACTCCGGCAGCATATCCGGGGCGACCACCCTGGGCGTGCGCATCCCGGCAAGCGACATGACATCGTACCACGTCTTCACGGCGCGGGTCTCAACGGCGTCCAGCAGCATCAAGACGGGCATGGACACGTCGCTCACGGACGGCACGAAGAACGCGACGCGCTACTCGCTCGTCGTGAACGGCGGCCGCGCCTACAGGACGTTCTTTAGCGCCTATTTCCACTACAACGACGGTACGGGGTTTGTGAAGACCAATACCGTGAACGTCGGCGCCAGCTTCTTCAGGTTCATGCCGACGCCCGTCCGCAGCGGCTACGTGTTCGACGGATGGTACACCGCCTCAAGTGGCGGCAGGAGGGTCAGTCCGTTCACGATCCAGAACAAGTCCAACAAGCACTTCTTCGCACATTGGCGCCCCGAGGGGCCGGCGAACGACAACTTCGCGAAAGCGACCAAGATCACCGGCTACTACGGCGCCGCGGTGGGCACGACGAAATACGCCACGCGGGAAAGCGGCGAGCCGCTGCCGGCCTTCAGATCGGCCGCCACGAACACGGTGTGGTGGACATGGACGGCCCCCGCCACGGGAAAGGTCCAGTTCAACACCGCCGGGTCCGGAATCAGCGACACCGTGATGGGCGTCTACAGGGGAACGTCCGTGTCCGCGTTGACGAAGGTCGCGGAGAACGACGACGGCATATCAGGCAGCTACCTCAGTTCGAATGCGTTCGACGTCGTGTCGGGAACCGCGTACCGCATCTGCGTGGCGGGCTATGGCAACGACAACGCCGGCTCGGTGAAGGTCAACTGGAGCTACCTCACCAGGGCCACGGTCACGCTGAACGCCAACGGAGGAGCGCCGGGCTACCTCTTGTCGCGCGAACTGGGCCAGACGATTGGCACCGTGCCGACGGCGTCGCGTTCGGGCTACGCCTTCGGGGGCTGGTGGCGGTCGGGGACCCAGCTCTATCCGACGACCGTCGTCTACGGCAACGCCACGTACACCGCGCGGTGGAATCCCCGGCCCGCGAACGACGATTTCGCCCACGCGAGCGAGCTTTCCGGCGTGGAAGGGACGGTTTCGGCGTCGGTCCGGCATTCCTCGTCGGAGAGCGGCGAACCTCTGAAGGCGTTCAGGGCCGCCGCCACGAACACGGTGTGGTGGACATGGACCGCGCCGATAGACGGCACCGCGACCTTCGACACCGTCGGCTCCTACCTCCCCGACGGAGACGGCATGGACACCGTTCTCGGCGTCTACACGGGCACATACGTGTCGGGACTGGCGAAGGTGGCCGAGAACGACGACGACGCAAGCCTCTCGTACAAATACTGGAGCCGTCTCTCGTTCCACGCCGTCGCGGGGCAGACCTACCGCATCTGCGCCTCGGGATACGGGGCGGACAATGCGGACGGGACCATTAAGCTCAACTTGAAAATGGAAGTGGAGAACGGCGGCGTCGCGAGGTGGAAGGACGCCTCCGGAATCTGGTGGACGTTCGTCTGGCAGGACGACGGCACCGCGATGCTCGGCACCGGTGCCGAGCCGCCGGCCGCGGACAAGGCGCTGTACAAGGGGACCGTCGTCCTCCCGGCGACCGTGTACCGGGAGGGCAATCCGTACAAGGTCACGTCGATCGCGCCGAAGGCCCTCTACGGCTGCACGCTCCTGAAGGGCGTCACCATCCCGGCCGGCCTGACCGCAATCGGCGATTTTGCGTTCGCGAACAGCACGTATCTCGTGAAGGCGACATTCAAAGACACGTTCCCGTCCTGCAGCGACTTCAGGAAGGTGTTCGAGGGGACGATTTTCCTCTCGTACCAAGAGATCTACAACTCGAATGACACCGTCACGAATCCTTCATGGGAGGGCAGCACCAAGGTCGCCAAGGTGACCGACTTCAACTTCCTCGCGGGCGTCGACACGGACGAAGACTGGGCGTCCATCTTGGACGATCACGGCAACTGCGCCACGAAGTGGTTCCACTGGATCGCCCCGGCATCCGGGACCGTGTGGTTCGACACGGCCGACAGCACGTTCGACACGTTGCTCTACGTCTACCGGGCCGACACCCACGCCGAGGTCGCGAAGAACGACGACTTCACGAAGGCCGGCGGGAGCCGGGTGTCGTTCAAGGCGGTGTCGGGCGTCGGGTACCTGATCTGCGTGGGTGGCGCGAACGGGGAACGCGGCCGCTACGCGCTCTCCTGGCGCATGGGCACGCCCGTCACGCTCACGCTCGACGTACGAGGCGGCACGTTCGCCGGCGCGGACGTACCCGCGAAGTTCACCGTCCCGAAGAACGTCGCCGTGGGCGCGCTGCCCACGCCCGTGAAGACGTACTACTCGTTCGCGGGCTGGTACACGGCGAAGTCCGGCGGCACGAAGGTGACGGCGAAGACGAAGTTCACAAAGTCGACGAAACTCTACGCGCGCTGGGCGAAGCAGAAGTTCAAGGTGAAGGCCGTGGGCGTGGCGCCGGGCGTAAAGAAGGTGACGGGCTCCGGCACGTACGCCTGGGGCACGAAGGTGAAGCTCAAGGCGACCCCGGCGTCCGGATACGCGTTCTGCCGCTGGGAGGCGACGGACGAGGCGTCGAAGGCCGCGTTCCCGAAGTACGGCACGCAGAACCGCAGGAACGCCTCGCCCACGATCACCGTGCCGAAGACCTCGGGCGTCTCGTACCGGGCGCATTTCATCAAGAAGTCGGCCGACGCGGTCTCCCTGGCCGCACTCCCGTACACCACGCTCTACGCCGAAAGCAGCACGCTCGCGACGTTCGTCCTCGCCACGTCGGAATCCTATCCGACGGTGACGACGAGCAAGCTTCCGGCCGGTGTCAAGTTCAGCCTTTACAACAACTCCGAAAGCACGTATCTGTACGTGCTCCAGATCTCGACGCCCGAAAAGGTGCCCGCCGGGCGGCACGTCGTGAAGGTGACGGCGAAGAACCGCTCCGGGAAGAAGACGACGAAGAGCTTCGTCGTGTGGGGCCGGAACAGGACGCAGGCGGTCGACGCGGGCGCGCTCACCGTGACCGACGGCATGTCCGCGCAGGCGCCGTGCGTGATTTACGCGGGCGTCAAGTACCAGCTCGCCAACCTGGGCGTGTCCGCGGCGAGCGGGTGGAAGATCACGAAGATCGGCGGGCTTCCGACCGGCATCACGTGGGACGCGAAGAGCCAGAAGCTGAAGGGCTACACGAAGAAAACGGGCCCGTACACCTTCACGTTCACCGTCGCGAAGGGCAAGACGTCCTACGTGGCCTCCGCGACGTTCCAGGTGAAGACCCTGCCGGCGAAACTCCTGGGCACGTTCTACGGCTACACCGCGGTTTCCGAGTACGGCGATTTCGGCACCCAGTCGCTCCGGGTGACGGCGTCCGTCACGAAGGACGGCAAGGTGACGGCGAAGATGGGCAGCCGGAGCTTCTCCTGCAACGGGCTCACCTACGACGCGTACTACAACACGTTCAGGGCCACCATAAAATCGAGCAGCACGGACAAGAAAAACAAGAACGTGACCTACACCCGCACCCTCATCCTCGACTTCGATCCAAGCGTGGACTACAACGGGAATGCGCTGGATGGCCGATACATCGAAGACCGCACGAAGAAGACCGGCAGCGGCGTCTCGTCAGTCCTTCTCGCGCAATACGACATCGTCGGGCGCCGGAACGTGTTCGGCTACAATGCGAACGGAGGTCTGCTCTTCGCGGGGGCGGACGTCGCGCAGGAAGCGCTGGATCTCGCGTCGCTCCTCCACCCGTCCGCCACGGTCTCGTTCGCAGGCGGCAGCGCGACGGTCACCCTGAGCGGAACGGGCGTCGCGAAACTAACCGGCACGCTGAACGGAAAGGCGTTCAGCGAATCGGCGGTTGTCTGGTTCTTGGGCGGAGAAGGCGAATCGACGCGATTCCTCAGGATCTGGTCGTTCTCCCTCGGGATGCCGATAACCTACAAACTGACCTATCAGACCGACGGATACGGCCTGTATCTCGACAGCGTCGACGCGCCGTCGGCGCCGGCCGGCTGATGACCGCTTCGGCGCGAAGAATTAACAGAGTTGTGGCTATTTCCGCGTGACGGCGGGGCGTCCGCGCCAGACTTCGGGAACCTTGTAGCCGAGGGCGGCGACGATCGTGGGGGCCGCGTCGGCCAGGAGCACAGGCTCACGCAGGCGGAAGCCCTCCTTCACGGCGGGGCCGGAGACGAGGAAGGGGATGTCGAAGCAGTCCGCCAGCGCCATGCCGTGCTTCTTGCCCTCGCCGCCGTGGTCGGCCACGAGCAGGATCAGCGTGTCGTCGCGCAGGCCGGTTTCCTCGAGGCACTTCACGAGCTTGCCGAGGTTCTTGTCCACGTTCACGCAGGCGTTGGTGAACTCGGGCGTGCCCCAGCCGCATTTGTGTCCGTAGCAGTCGGGCAGGTGCTGGTAGACGTACGTGAACTTCGGCTGCTTCTCCTTGAGGAGCTGGATGGCGGTCGCCATCGTGTCGTCGTCGCGCTGCTCGAGCGAGCCATCGGGGAAGTACTTCACGTAGTCCACCTCGTTCGTGTTGTGGACGAAGCCGATGCCGTCCCAGTTGTAGAGGGAGACCGTGTAGGCGGAGGGATCCTGTTTCTTGATCTCGTGGAAGATGCAGGGCAGCTTGCCGTTGTCGAGGGCGGCGGGCGGCGGCGGGACGTCGGGCGCCTTGCTGTTCCACTCGCGGTAACCGTGGACCTCCACGACGGTGCCGTTCATGCAGGTGCACCAGTTGATGCCGGAGGAGGTGGGGAAGCTGTTGCGTCCGACGGCGTAGAGACCGTCCGCGCGGAGCTTGGCGAGGTTCGGCATCTTGTCCCAGGGAATCCACTGGGCGCCGAAGCCGTCCACGCCCACGAGCACCACGTGCTTCACGCGCGGACCCGCCTTCGCGGCGCAGCATTTCGTCGAACAGTCCGTGACGCAGCCGCATCCAAGGGCCGCCAGCGCCAGGGCGAACAGAATCTTCTTCATGTTTCTTCCTTCTTATTTGTTGATGGTTCCACCAGTATAGCACAAAAGCAGGGCGTTGAACAGGGTTGAGCGCCGAAGGGGGATTTGGTAAACTATGCGGCCTTGCGCGGGGCGGCAATCCAGCCGTTGCCGCAGAAAAGAGAAAGAACACGAACATGGCAGAAGAGAACAAGTCGAGCCTCGACCCGCTCGCCGCGCTGTGCAAGCGCCGCGGGTTCATCTATCATTCGTCGGAAATCTACGGCGGCATGCCGGGATTCTGGGACTACGGTCCGCTCGGCTGCGAGCTGAAGCAGAACGTCAAGCAGGCCTGGTGGCAGTTCACCGTGCGCGGCCGCGAGGACGTGGCAGGGCTCGACGCGACGATCATCATGCACCCGAAGATCTGGAAGGCGAGCGGCCACCTCGACACGTTCGCCGACCCGATGACGATGTGCAAGCAGTGCAAGAAGCTCATGCGCGCCGACCAGATCGACGACATCCGCGCGGAACTCGGCAAGAAGGCGGCGGCGGTGAATCCCGCGTACGCGCTCTCGTGTCCGCACTGCGGTGGCGAGATGACGGAGCCGAAGCCGTTCAACCTCATGTTCAAGACGGTGGTCGGCCCGATCGACGACCCGTCGAACGTCGCCTACCTCCGTCCCGAGACGGCGCAGGCCATCTTCGCGCAGTTCACGAACGTCCTTTCCACCTCGCGCCAGCAGGTGCCGTTCGGCATCGCGCAGATGGGCAAGAGCTTCCGCAACGAGGTGACGCCGCGCAACTACACGTTCCGCAGCCGCGAGTTCGAGCAGATGGAGCTCGAATTCTTCATCCGTCCCGACGAGGCGGTGGAGATCCTGCACGGCCACGTCGTGACGCTCGCCGACAACCCCGACCTCAACGGTCCCGTGCAGGACGACTGGGGCTGGGAGGTGTGGCACAAGTACTGGGTTGAGCAGCGCAAGAAGTTCCTCAACGCGGTCGGCCTCCCCACCGAACATTTCGTGGAGTACTGGCAGAAGCCGGACGAGCTCGCCCACTACGCCCGCGCGTGCGTGGACATCGAGTACGACTTCCCGTTCGGGCGCCAGGAGCTGGAGGGCATCGCGGCCCGCAGCGACTTCGACCTCACCCAGCACCAGAAACACTCCGGCGAGAGCCAGATGGTGTTCGACGACCCGCTCAAGCAGGCCGCGAAGAAGCTGGACGACGCGGCGCGCAAGGCCTTCGTCGAGAAGGTGCAGTCCGCCTGGGTGGCGCGCGGCAAGGACCCGCTCGCGGCCGAGAAGTTCTGCCTCAACCTCTTCGACGGCAAGTACGTGCCGCACGTGATCGAGCCCTCGGCCGGCGTGGACCGCCTCATGCTCGCGCTCCTCTGCGAAGCGTACGAGGAGCAGAAGCTCACGGACGAGAAGGGCAAGGAGGACGTCCGCACGGTGCTGCACTTCCATCCGAAGGTGGCGCCCGTGAAGGTGGCCGTGTTCCCGCTCGTCAAGAAGGACGAGGCGTGCTTCAACATGGCGCGCGAGATCTTCGGGAAGCTCCGCCGGAAGGTGAACTGCTTCTGGGACGCGTCCGGCCAGATCGGCCGCCGCTACCGCCGCCAGGACGAGGCGGGCACGCCATGGTGCATCACGGTGGACCCCGACTCGCCGAAGGACGGTAAGTTCAC
>JAFRNO010000485.1 GCA_017430155.1 Kiritimatiellia bacterium
CGGCGATTACAAGTACACCAACGTCGTCGATGGCGTGGAGGTGGTCAGTCCCAACGTCATGACGAGCATCGTCAACCAGGCGGGCGGCACCTTCCGCACGACGGGTTACTACACCGCCGGCGAGGAGGACGGTATCCGTCTCGGCCACTACACGAATGCGCGAACGACCTGGAACATGACAGGCGGCAAGCTGATCGTCGGCGAGCCCTACCGCCTCAACATGGCCATCGCCGGACAGTCCACGTTCAACATGTCCGGCGGCGAGGTGTTCACCACGGAACTGGACGTGAGCGGGCGGACGAGCGGCACTGGGTTCGGCATCTGGAACATGACGGGCGGCGAACTGAACGTCGGCTCAAACGGCATCCAGAAGACGAGCACGAAGAACGTCGCCTACGAGATCAACCTGGGCGGCGGCGTGGTGCGGGCTTCGGACGCAAGGGGCTTCACTTCACCGCTGAAGATGAACCTGACCGGCGCGAGCGGGACGAACGTGACGTTCGACACCCAGGCGGCGGCGGTGACGCTCTCGGGCGTCCTCTCCGGCGCAGGCGGCCTCGCGAAGGCGGGCACGGGCACGCTCACGCTCTCTGGCGCGAACACCTACGCGGGCGCGACGCGTCTCCTGGACGGCACGGTCGCCTTCACACAGGCGTATCCGGGCGGGGACCTGGAGCTGCCCGCCGCCGCGACGGGCGGAACGTCCGCACCGCTTCTCACAGCGCCATCCTTCGCGTTCGCCGCCGGGAAGGGCGTGCGCGTGACGGAGGCGGACGCGCTCGACGCCTCCACTTTCGGCCCGTCGAAGACGCTCGTCTCGTCCACCACGGCGCTGGCGGCGTTGCCGTCGCTCGCGCTGGTGGCCGCGGACGGCACGCCGCTCGCGAACGACGGCAAGTGGTATCTCTACCTGACGGACGGCGGCAAGACGCTGAAGTTCGGCCCCGTGCGCGGCACGAAGATTCTTCTGCGGTAGCTTTGTAGCGGGAGCCGACCAGGTGGGGTGTAGCGGGAGCGGCCGCGCTTGTCGCGGCCGTATGGAGAGCCGCCATCTTGGCGGCTGGAGGTAGAGAGGACAAAAGACAGAGGACAGAAGACAAAGGATAGGTAGCTGTGAAGTCCTGAAAACCAAACTTCGCAATTGACAAGACGGGGAGGGGCAATGATAAAATAAGGACGTTTTCGTTTCTTCAGGAGGATTGTGCCCATGAAAAAGATGCTGATGATGTCCCTTCCGCTGGCCGTTGCCTCGTTTGTCGTTGGCAATGCGGTACATGCGGGAACTTTGTCGATTGACGTTCCCGCTGGTCAGACGAACTCCTACACGAGCGCGATCGGCTCGGACGTGACCTCGATCACCAAGACCGGCGGCGGGCGGCTGCACCTCGCGCAGGGAACGACGCAGAACGCGTTCGCGGGAACGATCAACATTAACGACGGCACGCTCGGCGCGGACTCGCCGCCCAACTTCGGTAAGCCGACGACCGTGACGGTGGCGAATGGCGCGACGTTCGACCTTTCGGCGATTGCGGGCAACTCGTCTGCGGGATCCATTGCCAACGCGAACCTCGTGATTGCGGGCTATGGCGCGGGCGATGCCGGCGCGTTCCGCCGCGCAACGGGCGGCGGGCAGGATTATCTCCTGAAGAACATCACGTTGACGGCTGATTCGATGTTCTACAATGCCGTCCGGTGCGGTGCCTCAGGCGGAACGATTGATCTCGCCGGCCATACGCTCGAGAAACGCGGCGGCGGCGAGTTCCTGTTCAACGGCGCGGCGGTGAGGAACATGGGCCGGTTGATCGTGAACGGCGGCACGTTGACGATCCAGGGAACTGGTTGCCGTTTTGACGGCGACGAGTCGAATGTCGTTTGGGGCAAGAGCGGCACGCTCACCCTGTGGACGACGCCAGGGATTGAGTACGCACCGAAATGGACGCTCGTGGTGTCCAATACCTTTACTCTCGCAACTGGATCTGTCTACGGTCAGGGGAACGTCTGGAACGGGCCAGTGGAAGTGGAGTCCAACGCGACGCTCTATGTCAGCTTCTGGGATGCCAACGCCAACACCACGCTGGCGGGACCGGTCCGGAACCGAGGAACGCTGATAAAAAACGCCAATGGCACGCTAGTCTTCTCCGGGGCGACGACAACGAATCACTACATCAACGGAAACGCACGAATCCGCTACACGGGTGACGGGACGGGGCGTCATGAAATTGGCGCGTGCACGATTGCCAATTCCTTCGGACGGATAGATTTCGAGAACGCGGGTCACGTACACCTCTACAACAACACGTTCTGGATGGCCGGGAACGGGAACAACTTGAACACGATTTCTGTCTCCAACACTGTCCTCGAAGGCCTTGTCGGCAGTTCCTACAGGGCGATCCGTCTGGGTTGTGATGCTGGTTACAACGGGCGGTTGATCGTCGAGAACGGGGGCGTGGTATCGAACAAGCTGACCATCGGCCACCTCGGGCGCGGCGCGGTCTACCAGCGCGGCGGCGAGGTCTACTGGAGAGCGGACGACAGCAGCGCGTCCGAGACCTTTGGCTCGTACAACTACGGGTTCTACGGACTGGACGCTGGAGTCTGCACTCGTATAGGCTGGATGGGGACGGGTATCTGGAGCACGAACTCCTGCAGCTTCTTCGTGCAGCGCGGCGGCATGTTCAAGTCTATCAACGGCACGATGACAATGGGCGGAAGGGGATTCGCCGAATTGTACGTAGGAGGCGGCACAAACACGCAGTCGGCCATCATGCTGGGATCGTCTGCGGACTATCCGCAGGCCGATGCCGGTACGATCACGGTTGCGAACAACGCCGTGCTCTCGTTGGGACGCAACAGGCTCACCGCCCAACACACGAATGGTTTCTGCGCCGTGGTCAATCTCAATTCTGGTGGCAGTCTCACATGTTCCCGCATTTCGGCCGTGGGACTGGGAAGCCATTACGGATCGGATTTCTTCCTCAACTTCGACGGCGGTGTGCTGCGCCCGGCCCAGGCATGGGGCTTTACGGACCAGTGGAATGCGTCGGCCAACGATCCGACGCGCGCGACCGTGTATGACGGCGGAATCGTCATGGACGCAAGCGAGTGCGCGGCGGACGCCGCCGTCTCGCGCATCCCGTTCCCGTTCCAGCGCCCCTATGGGAAAGGCATCAAGGCGATTGCCCTGCCGCCGGCGGACTCGCCGTTCTGGACGAAGAATTTCCTCGGCCCCACGCGCATCCGCATCTCCGGCGCGGGCAAGGCGGCCACGGCGCTCGTCGACTTCGACCTCGCCACGGCGAAGCCGAAGGGCGTGATCGTGACCGGCGCGGGCTTTGGCTACGACGACAGCACGACGGCGACGGTTGCTTCCTGGGACGGCAAGACGAACTACCCGTGTGCCGTCACATTATTCGAACACGAGGCGAAGGGCGGTTTCACGCTACGCGGCACGTTGGGCGCGACGCTGATCGCGGCGAACACGTGGGGCGGCCCCACGACGGTGGAAAGCGGTACGCTGACGTTTGAAACCGCCGCCTCGTATCCCGTCGGGTCGCCGCTTGTGATGCGACCGGCCGGCGCCGTCAATTTCAACAACGTCGCACGGACGCTCCCCTCGATCACGGGCGCAGGCACGATCGGAAACGCGAACGTGACCGTGACGAACAGCCTCAGTTTCTACATGGCGGACGCGTCCACGAACGCCTATCTGCACCTGACGGGCAAGCTCACCCTCGGAACGGGTACGACGGTGTCGGTGCTCGATCCGGAGAACCTGACGAAGGACGGCTCGAACGTCGTCATCGCCAAGGCCGACGGCGGCATCGAAGGCAAGCCAGCGCTGGAGGGGCTGGACAACAGGTGGCTTCTCTATGTGCGCGGCAACGAACTGCGTTTCGGCTATGCGTCGGGAACGCAGATTCTCCTCCGCTGAGCCTCCCGTCCGTGCGGCCCTCCCGCATGGAGAGCCGCCATCTTGGCGGCGCACGGAGATAATAAATGTCGCGAAATTGAGAAAATGAAATCTCGCGACATTCGTGCGACACAATTCATGAAATTGCACGTTTTCCAGATCATATTGAAGAAACGAAAATCAGAATTCTTAATATTGTTCCTTTTGTCGCGGGAAAGGAGTGTCTTAGATCATGAGCCTCTCGTTGGCGGTTTGCTCATTCGGGCGAACTTTGCTATACTTTCCGCAAAGGAAAAGGTGACGGAAGGAGCGTACCGCATGACGGAACTGGACAAGAAGCTGGCAAAGGCCGCGCGCGAATGCGGCGCTGTGGTTTTGATGGTCGCGACAAGCGCGACCCTCCCATTGCTGGCCGGCGTGAAGTACTGGGACAACCCGGCATTCAGAGCGTTCGACGTGGGCGACTACGCGTCCGGCGCGGTGTGGCACTTCGACGGCATCCGCAACGTGGGCGCCAACCAGCCGCACTCCACCACGGCGACCACGTGGAAGAACATCGGCTCGTCCGGATCGAGCAACGACGTGTGGATCCGCTACCGGAACGCGGCGGGCAACGGCTGGGCCAACAGCAGCGCGCCCGCAAGCCTCGGCGTCGTCGACGGGCGCAACCTGGGCTCATGGACGGAGAACGGCTTCGTGTTGACGGGCGACAGCGAATGGCGCACGGGCAGCGGTTCCATCAGCACGGGAACCGACTACACCTTGCAGATGGTCGTGGAGGCCACCGTCATCGGGCAGGCGGTCAACTTCCCCTATTTCATGTCGGTGAATGCGAGCGTCTTCGCGTTTAACATGGACAAGGCGGCATATAAGCTTAACTGGACGACCCAGAGCACGTCCGGTCCCTATCCTTTCATGTCTGGCACCGCGTTCAGTTACATAACGGCGATCATCAACAGTTCGGACAACACGGCTACGTTCTTCGATGGCACGACGCCGCCCACCTCTGGCAACGGCTTCAAGCAGTACGATTCCGTAATCGGGAGAAACGAGACGGGCTACTGCATCGGCGGCAGCACGAGCGCCGGCAACTGCATGGCGGGAACGATCCATGCCTACCGTTACTACAAGCGCGTGCTCACGCACGAGGAGCTCATGTGGAACCGCGTGGTGGACGAGGCGCGCTTCTTCGGCCGCCGGGCGCCGCTTCCAGCCACGAACGTTGTCGTCACGGCGAACTGGCCGCGCGTGGGCGGATTCCAGCCCAACGGCCACTACTACGTGGATTCCGGAGATTTCACAATTACGGCACCGGCATCGACCAACATCTACGGCCGCGCTTACACCTGCACCGGCTACACCCTCGAAACCTGGGATGACGCAACGGGCACGTGGTCCGCTCCCGTCTCCTCCGATTCGCGCTCCTACACGTTCACCTACCCCTCGGCGAAGGTGCGCCTCACGTGGCAGTGGACGGCGGGCGACGGACTCGTCACCTACGATCTCGACGACTACGTGTGGGACGGACTCGTCTGGTTCTACGACGGCATCCGCAACGTCGGGCGCAACCGGCCGCACGACACTACATCCCTCGACTGGAAGAACCTCGGTTCGTCCGGCGCGTACAACGACCTCTTCCTCCAGCGCAGCAACGCGGCGGGCACTTCCTGGTTGACCGCCGGCAGCCTCGACATCGCCGATGGTTGGGATCCTGGCAGATGGACGGACGACGGGTTCACGTTCATTGGCAAAAGCCGATTCCGCAGCGTCGTTCCGGTGGCGTTCGGGACCAGCTACACCTTCCAGGCATTCGTTCGCGCGAGCAGCGGTTACATGTTGTCGGCGCGGGCTGTGGATTGCTCCATCTTTGTTGCATCGGACGGTTCCCTCAGGTGGAACATACAGACGAATGAAACTCCGCCGCGCATCGCGGGCGCTCTGCCCCACACCGGCTACGTGACGGCCATCCTCGACGATACGGACTTAACGGCGAAGTTCTTTGACGGCATCACGCCGCCGGCCGAAGGCGTCGGCTTCAAGCAGTTCGACTCTCTGGACCTGTTTTCCGACACGGCGTATAGCATCGGTGGGGCCTACGACCCGCCAACCGGGCTGAACGGCACGATCAAGTTCTTCCGCTATTACGATCGCGTACTGACCGACGAGGAACTCGCGTGGAACCGCCAGGTGGACAACTACCGCTACTTCGGTCCGCCTGTCACGAACGTGATCGTCGCCACTACCAATCCCAATCTCCACGGCAACGAGGCGGAAGGCGCGTACGAGGTCGTCGGTTCGCATACCTTTACCGCGCCCGCGACCCTCACAGCGAAGGGCATCACCTACACCAACGACGGCTACACGGTCGAAACGTGGGATGGCTCCGCGTGGACCGCTTGTGCGGCCCACGCCGGTACGTCTTACGTTTATACGACGGCGGCCGGCAAGGTGCGCCTCACCTGGAAGTGGAAGGCGACGCACGGCCTACGCACCGCCGCGGACTATGCCTTTGACGACTACTCACAGGCCGGCCTCATCTGGAACTACGACGGCATCCTCAACATTGGCGTGGAGAAGTCCCATTCGACGAACACGACGACGTGGGTGAACCTCGGCTCCGCCGGAGCGATCTGCAATCTCGTGCGCTACAAGATGGCGGAAGGCGATTTAGGCGAATGGAAGGACGACGGATACGAGTTCCGCGGGTACACGCGGTTCAGGGCAGGTTCCGCCGTGGTCGGACCGGTCAAGGGCCATACCATGCAGATACTCCTGGACGCCGATGTGAACAGTCAGGGCAAGGATAGCACATATGCCGCATCCGTGATGTGGGATGCCATGTCCATTGGCCTCTGCAAGTCCACCTCGAAACCGCTCTTCTGGTTCACGCAGAGCCAGAACCGCCTCCTCGTCGACGATTCGACGTCTTACGATTACGCCACTGCGCTTTTCGACTACGACGCCAAGACGGCGGCATTCTTCAGCGGCACGACGCCGCCGACCTCGGGAATCGGCTTCAAGCAGTTCTCCTCGGTGACCGCGCGCAACACGACTGGCTACGGACTGGGTTGCACCAGCACCGCGTCGGACGCGCTCACGGGCATCGTCAAGATGTTCCGCTGCTACGACCGCGCGCTGACGCAGGAGGAGATCGTGCGCAACCGCAACGCGGACGCCGCGCGCTACTACGGCGCGCTCGCGACGACGAACGTGCTTGTCGCGGCGGGCGGCGGCGTCCAGGCCGAGACGGGCGCGTGCAAGGTGGAAGGTTCGTGGACGTTCACGGCGACGAGCGTGGCGAAGGAAGACGGGCAGCTCACGCCCGTCACCCGCTACACCGTGGAGCGTCTCGTGAACGGCGCGTGGACGGACGCGACATGGCATGACGGCGCCTCGTACACCTACGTGGAAGGGACGGAGCCGGAGTCGGTCCGCCTCACGTGGCATGGCCGTCCCGAAGGCGCCGTAATCCTCGTTCGCTAGATAAACGACAACGGAGATAAAAATGAAAAGACGCGAATTCCTGAGACTTGGAACTGTGGCGGCGGCGCTGCCGGCCGTGCGGTCGTTTGGCGCAGCGGCGGGCGGTAGCCTGCCGCCGTGGGCTGAGGCGAAGATCGACGAGGCCGTGGCCCGGTTCCGCGCGTGGAAGGGGAAGGACGAGGTGGTGTCGTTCACGTTCGTGACGGACGTCCATTCCCATCTGCTGGAAATCGCGTCCAAGCCGGACTTCTCCAATTCGCGTTACCACGTACTCTTCGCGCAGGCCGTGGCGGACCGCGCGGAATGCGATTTCCTCGTGGACGGCGGCGACCACGACTACGACAACGGCAACCCCTCGCCGGAGAACGCCCTGAAACGCATGGCCGTGACCAAGCACGTCTACGAGGGCTACACGGCCAAGCCCGTGCTCTTCTGCCTCGGCAACCACGACCACGGTTCGTACCCGGCCGACAAGAAGTCCTCGCGCCCCATCTCCTCGGCGCTCTTCGGCGACACCTTCAACGGCCTGGCGGAGACGCACGGGTTCAAGCTCGTGTTCGGCGAGAACAAGTCCTGGGGTTACTTCGACGTGCCCGGCAAGAAGTTCCGCGCAATCTTCTGCAACACGTC
>JAFRNO010000486.1 GCA_017430155.1 Kiritimatiellia bacterium
GACGTGTTGATCGGCGCCCAGCTCATCAAGAAGGGCGCGGCCACGCTCACGCTTTCAGGAACAAACACGTTTATCGGGCGGCTGACGGTGGAGGCGGGGACGCTTGCGCTGGCGAGCGACGGGGCGCTTCCCGCCACCGCGCCCCTGACCCTCACGAACACCTGCACGGTGACGTGCGGGGGTGTCACGAACTCCACGGGCGCGCTGACGCTTTCAGGGAACGCGACGCTCTCGCTCGGCGACGGCGCGATTGCGTTCGCCGATTCGAGCGGCGAGGAGTGGAAGGCTGGCGCGATGTTGACCGTGACGGGCGACGGCCCGCTGCCCACGCAGGCGCTCCGCTTCGGCACGACTTCCGCCGGGCTTACGGGACGGCAGCTCAAGCAGATCACCTACAACGGCGAAGCCGTGGCGTTGGACACCCAAGGCTACCTCCGCCACGCCGGCGGCCTCGTCATCATCTTATTATAAGGAGTTCATCATGAAGAAAATCCTATTTGCCGTCATCGGACTGTGTTTCACGGCGTGGGGAACGCCGTCCCTGCGCATCATGCCGCTCGGGGACTCGATCACGCGCGGCGACAAGTCGCAGGACACCGCCGGCTACCGAGGCCCGCTCTGGACGAAACTTCTCGCGGCCGGCTACAACGTGGACTACGTGGGCACCGCCACCGACTATGCCGGCACGGTGAGCGGCATGGACGTGAACCACGAGGGTCACAGCGGCTGGCGTCTCGACGCGACTGATGGCGGGAGCGGCATCTACGAGAACCTGCCCACTTGGTTCGCGAGCGCCACCGACCCGCACGTCATCCTCCTACACCTCGGCACGAACGACTCCGGCAGCGACAGGCTGAACGACAAGGGCCGCACGGTCAGGTTCCTGGACCGCATCTTCGCGGCCCAGCCAGACGCGCACGTGATCATCACCACGCTCATGTGGCGGAACGACTCCGCGCGTTACGCGCGCATCCAGACATACAACGCCGCCCTGCCGGGAATCGTCTCCGACCAGCAGGCGAAAGGTCAGAAGATCACGCTCCTCGACATGCACGCCGCCGTGGGCAGCGATCCGGCGAACTTCGACGCCGACCTCCTCCACCCGAACGCGACGGGCTACGCTGTGATGGCCGACGCATGGCTCGGCGCGATCCAGGCGCTCTATCCCGATCCCGAGAACTTCGAGACGGCGAACCAGCCCGCCGTTGTGAAGGTGGACCGCGAGGCGGCGGCGGACAGGCTCACGCTCACCGTCCGCTTCAACCAGTCCGTCGACGTGGCGACGGCGGGGGTCGCGGCGAACTACGTGGCGAGCGACCCGACGCTCGGCGCGCCGACGGTGGCCGTGTATGACAGGTTCGTCCAACTCTTCTACGCGGGTGACCACCGCGGCAAGGTCTTCGACCTGACGGTGAACGGCGTGAAGGCGGCGGGGAACGCCAAGACGGCGAGCCAGACGGTGTCCGTGTTCTCGAACACGCTCGGGCCGGAGAACCATGTGCCCACGGAGGAGTTCGCGAAGTACCGCCTCGTGTACGACCTCGACGTACCCCGGCAGATCGACCACAAGGGATGGTTTGCGCTTCCCGTGCCCTACAAGACGGACCGGACGAAGTCGGTGGCGAAGGGTTCCTTCAGCCGCGTGGCGTACTGGTTCGAGACGGTGAGCGCCACCAACGGCGCGCACGAGTGGGTGTGGGTGTCGCTCGACGCGTTTACGGACGACCCGGGCGCGCTTGGCGTGCCGACGCACCGCACGGGCAAGTGGTTCCAGCAGAAGGTGACGAACCTCCGCATCTGGAGCAACAATTCGACGATCGTCCACGGCGACGGCACGCCCGTGGACGAGGGCAACATCGAGTTCTGGCCGAACAGCTACGGCACCGGTGCGGCGCTCGGCCTGCCGGGCGCGGACAACGGCAAATATGATTTTGACGATTCGCGGGGATCGGACAATTACGGCTCGATGCAGATTCACGACTACAAGGCGAAGTCCATCCTCTTCGGCATCAACCACTGGGAGTCCGGCGGCAAGATCCACATGGGCATCGGCACGAACACGCGTGGCGGCCACCCGGACTGGACGGAAATCCAGAACTACCTGCCGCTCTATTCCTATTCCAACCTGAAGGTGTACGTGATGGATGACGTGGAGGCCGTGACGCCGCCGCCGGAGTTCGTCGAGGCGACGACGCGCCTGCGCGGCTCCGAGCTCGTGCTGACGTTCTCCAAGCCGCTCGCGGCGAACCAGGACTTCGCGTCCGCGATCACGGTCGCGGGCGCGACGGCGACGGACTGGGCGCTGGACGCGGACAACCCCACGCGGATCGTCGCGAAGATGTCGCGTCCGGCGGAGGCGACCGGCGACGTGACGGTGACGGTTGAGGGCCTGTGCGACAACACGCCGCGCCGGATCGCGATGGCGGCGGTGCAGACGCGCACGGTGGCGGAAACCGACCTGCCAGCGGAAGTGGCGCGGTTCGTGCCAGCCGCGCTGCGCGACGGGTACGACCTTGTCTATGCTTTGGAAATCCCCGTGGAAGGCTTCAGGTCCGGGACAACGGCGCCGTATTTCATCGCACGGCGCGACTATCCCCTCGCGTTCGACCGCGTGGCGTACTTCTTGGAGATTGACGGCAGCAACGGCACGACGACGAACTGGGTATGGACGAGCTTCGACGCCTGGACGGACGACGTGGACAAAGTCGGCGTGCCCGACACCCCGGCGCGTTCGTTCAACGGCACGTTCGTCTCGAACCTGGACGTGGCCTCGAACGTGAGCGGCATCCAGACCGGCACGGGGATGACGGGCGGCTACATCGAGTTCTGGAAAGAGGGATTCGGGACTGC
>JAFRNO010000061.1 GCA_017430155.1 Kiritimatiellia bacterium
CCGCGTCCGACAGGCGCATGTCGTTGTAGACCACGATCTCCGCCACGTCGCCGGAAAAGAACTTCTTCGCCTCGCTCATGCCGAGCAGAACGCGCGTCCTGTGCATCGCGTTCGTGCAGCCCGGCGCGCTCTGCGCCGTCGTCGCCAAGCCGTCGGCGAACGAGACGGAAGACCCCGCGCTCCAGCGGAATCCCAGCACGTGCGCCCTTCCGTCGGTGAGCGGCGCGCTTCCCCAGGCGGAATAGTTCGTCGTCGACGAGCCGTAGCTCACGCCCGCGCCCGCGTACCCGTCGGCATCCACGCACATCGCCCAAAGCGTAGGCGTGCCACTCGGACCGCCTACCGCCCCGACGACCTGTGTCATCTGACGCCAGTCGGTCCGGTCGCCGACTGACGGAACGTCCGTCGCGCGCACCACCGCGAAAACCGTTAGGGACTTCTTCCCGGACACGGGCGGTGCGGGCACGGATGCGCTGCCGGAAATGCCCAGCGCATTGGCGATGCCGTCGAAGCGGATCGCCTTGTGTCCGTTGATCGTCTCCGGCGCGATCTTCGGCGTGGTGGACTTGTTGTTCACCGCCGTGGCGACGGTTCGATTGAACGTCCACGATCCCCCGTACGAGCAGACCCAGGTGCTGACCTCCTCGCCGGCTCCCTCGCTCAGGTCGTCGGCGCGGAAGATCGCCGTCGGCGCGTAGCCGAGCGTGACGGTTCCCTCCGCCACGTCGAGACGGCCGGTGAACGTGCTGATCGCGGAGAAGCGGAGATTGCCCGGCCCCGCCTTGCGAAGCGAGCCAGAGCCGTACAGGCCCTGCGTGAACGCGAGATTCTGCCCGGCGGCGACCGAGGCCGTAGCCCCGCCGTCCGCATCGCTCAGGCGCACCCGCACGGAGACCTCGTTGTTTGCGGACGCGGATAGCGTTCCACCCGAAAGCGTCACGTCGTGCCAGCTCCAATGGGCGGAGTTGTCAAAAGTCGACTGCCAGTAATTTCCGCCGGAAACGAAAATGCCTTCTCCCTTCAGCTCCAGCTCGCCACCTGAAAGCACGACCTGCCCATATCCGGACTTGATCGCACCTGACCAGGCGCCAAGGTCGGACCCGAACCGGACATGGCTCGTCGCGAGCTTGCCGCCCGCCACGGTCAAACGCCCCTCCGGGGCATCGGAAGATCGGCTGCTCCAAGGGGATTTGAAGGTGCCGATCTCCACACCGCCACCGCTCCTGGCCGTCGAGGTCGCCGTTGCCATGCCGTTGGAGACGATCATCTCCGCCACTTTCGTGGTCGTGTTCGCCACGCCGACCACGAAACGCCGCGCGTTGACCGTCCCGCCGTTGACCACGAACCGGCTGCCGTCGCCAGCCTCGCTGCCAAGGGCAATCGCGTAGCCCGTCTGGAGCGAACCGCTGCGGTGGTCCCACGTCCCCTGCGAGAGCGTCAACCAGTTTCCGTAGAGCGCGGCCGCGTCCACCACCGTGTTCACGTTGCACAGATCCAGCAACCCCGTATTGCTGCCCGAACCCGAACCCGTGAAACTCATGCTGTCGCCCGTGCCCCAGTCGAACGCGACAGGCCCCGTCCCCATCTTGCCCAGGCGCAACGCGCCCGCGTTCTGGACTGAGACGGCGTGTCCGTTCTTCTCCACCTGGGCGTTCAGCTCCACGGTCGCGCCGAACGAGATCTGGATGGTCGTGTCGTCCACGAACGCGACGGGGGCCGCGATGCTGAGACGGCCCGCCTCCGCGACGATCCCGCCCGCGCCCAGCGAAAGCTCGGCGCCCGCGAGCTCGTTCGTGCCGGCCGTCACCCTAACGCCGCCCCACGCGGTTGGCTGGGAGAGCGTTCCGGAGAAGTCGTTGGTGAACACCGCCACGTCGTCCGCCCCTGGCGCGACGCCGCCCTCCCAAGCATCACCGTCCGAAAGCGCCCCCGTGCCGCCGCCCGTGTACACCACGTTCCCCGCCAGCGCGAAACAGGACACGCCGGCGGCCAGCAACATGCATTTCAGAGTTTTCATCGCTCTTTCTCCATCCAGACATTTTGTTGTCATGTGTATTGTACCATGAAACGCCAAGGCGCAACTCTCCATCTACGCACAAAAAATATCTCCATTTGCGAAATCTCCTGTTGAGCGGGCGGACCTGTCCGTGGTATAATTCCCGTCCGACGCGCCATGGACACGATTCTCTATTTCCAGTCTCCCGCCAAGACGTCCGCCCCCGACAAGATCGCGGGCGTGCGGCGCCATGCGGATGCCGCCAACTGGCATGTCCAGGTCATCGACGGGCTTCCGAAGCCGAGGGCGCTGTCGCAGCTTGTCAAGTTCTGGCGGCCAATCGGCGCCATCGCCGAGTGCGGAGGCGGCTACCAGGAGATACCGACGGACATCTCCGCCGTGCTTCCGACCGTCTATCTCGACCGCAACCCGCGCACGCTGCCGCCGGACGCCCCCTGCGTCAGCCACGATTCCGTCGACACTGGAAGGCTCGCCGCAAAGGAGCTGCTTGTCGCCGGACATCCGAACTTCGCGTTCGTGCCCTACCCCCAGCCGCGCTTCTGGAGCGACGACCGGGAACGCGGATTTCGCGACGCGCTCGCCCTGAACGGACGGACGTGCGCGACGTTCGCCTGCGGCCGCCATTCGCCGCAAAGCGTCGTCTGGCAGAAGTCGCTGCGCGGATGGATCGCGCAGCTCCCCAAGCCGTGCGGGATATTCGCCGCCAACGACGTCATCGCGGCGGAAGTCCTCACGGCCGCCGCGCTCTCCGGGTTCGACGTCCCGCGCGAGATCGCGGTCTGCGGGGTGGACAACTTCGAGCCCGTCTGCGAACACACGTCGCCGTCCCTCACAAGCGTGCAGCCCGACTTCCTGCTCGCCGGGGAACTCGCCGCCCGGACGTTGGACGAGATCCTGCACGGCCGTCACCGCAGGGGAATCCGCCTCACCTTTGGACCCGCAAGCATCGTCCGGCGCTCCTCCACCCGCACCGCCAGTCACTACGACCCCGAAGTGACGGCCGCGCTGGAGCTGATCCGCCGCAGGGCGTGCGAGGGCATCTCCTCCACGGACGTGCTCTCCGCCTTCAGATGCTCGCGGCGCATGGCGGAGGTGCGCTTCCGCCAGGTCGTCGGACATTCCATCCTCGACGAAATCCAGTCCGTGCGCCTGGACCGGGCGATGGAGATGCTGACCCATTCAAGCCTGGACATATCCGCCATCGCCAACTTCTGCGGTTTCAAGGCCCCAAACGCCTTTTGGAAATTCTTCCGCCAGAAAACCGGCCTCTCTCCGACGAACTGGCGCGGGCGAGG
>JAFRNO010000487.1 GCA_017430155.1 Kiritimatiellia bacterium
AGAAATAGGTGGGATATGTGGCTTTCTGCACCGAGTTATCCACCTCGCACAGCATTTCCGCCGTCAAGTTCGTGCCGATCGAGAAGGATTCGGCCGTCTGGACGTAGTTTGAGCCGGCGAAGTAGTAGCCGTCGTCCAGCCATTCGCTGTCGCACGGCATGCGCTCGATGATGTTCGCGCAGCCTCGGCGCCAGCTCAGGTCGCGCCAGGAGTAGATCATGTTTCCGTCGTGCGGACGGTCTGCGCCCTTGTTGCGGATGCCGTCGAGGTGCAGGACCAGACCCTCCTGCACGTAGTCGCCCGTGCCGTACGTCTTCAGCCCGCGCACCACCTTCCACTTCCACGTCAGGCGGCGACTCGCCCAGTCCGTTCCGGCGGGCGATGTCCACGAGTTCCCCGCTCCCGTCACGTCGGTGCGCCACGATTGCGCGTAGGGGTCCCACGTCTCCACCACGTAGCCGTCCAGCTGGTAGTCCTTGCCACCAACCGTGAAGGTGCCGGTCGGCGCGGAAAACGCGTAGGCGGCCGGCCGGTACGCGCCGTTCGGCTCGTTGCCCGCGAGGCCCGCCACGCGCGAGGCCACGATCACCATGCCGTTCGTGGTCGGACGCCCCCAGAACCGCGCCTCGTCCAGCACGCGGTGCGCCGTCATCTCCTCGTCCGTCAGCACGCGCCCGTACACGCGGATCGCATGTATGGCGCCTGTCAGGCAACGCGCCGTCTTGCCTCCGCCGTTACCTTCCGCCGTCGCGATGTACCATGTCTGCTTGCCGACGGGCATGGAGCCCTTTTCGATGTCCTCGGCCTTGATCGCCGTCGATGCTCCGCCCGTCATCGTGACGCCCTGCGAGGACTTGTACGAAATGCCGTCGCGGACGCCCGTGACGTAACGCCCTTCCCACGAGTACAGGTTGGGACGGGTGCCCGTAACGTCCTTGAAGCAAATCGGCGCATTCATCGTGCCCCATTCAAGGTGGTAATAGAAGTTGCAACAGTCAGCGCTACCCGCGCCGAAGAGGTGCGGCCATCTCAAGGCATTGTCGTTCGCCGCGCGAATGGCAAACTGTTCGCGGGGATCCATGTCGCAAGCAATCTGAATCGTGTAGTTGGAGCCAAGGTACTGCTGGGCAACCAGCTGGCCGTAGGTGGCGCCGCCGAAGAAATAGCCGTTCTCCAGCCACTTGCTTTCCGCGTCGTTGATGGTGAGGGGCGCGTTGTTCGTCGTGCCGACGAGATTCGCCCATGACGTCGCGGAGGAATCGTGCGGCGCGGTGCGGCCCGCGTTGCGGTAGCCGTCGAAGAACATCTCCAGACCGTCCGAGGCGTAATCGTCCACGTCGAGCATGCCGGGGCCGGCCGTGTGGCTCCACTGCCAAGTGAGGCGCACCTTGGGCGAGGATTCGGCGATTTCGGCGGCGAGAACGCCGCCGTGCAGGACCGGCGCGCCCCAGGCGGAGCCGTCCCATTCCTCCAGCGTATAGCCCGTGCAGGCGTAGGTATCGGGGCCGACGGTGACGGTGATGGGCGCGGAGAACGCGTGCGAGCCGTCCACGGCGTAGACGCCGCTCGGCTCCGTTCCCTCCACGCCGCGCACGGACGTGGCGACCACCACGTTCGTGACGGGAAGACCCGTCTTAAAGCGCGCGTCGTCGATTGCGCGGTTAGCCTCCAGCTCCGCCGTCGTCAGCACGCGGTTGTAGACGCGCAGCGATTGGATCGTTCCGACAAGGCGGTTGTTGTTGCGGGTGGAAAGTACGCTCGTCGCGGCGCCGATCCGCCAGGTCTGCGCGCCGATGTTGCCCTGCGTGCCGCTCACCGTCAACTCGCCGCTCCCATCGCCTGTCTGGAAGAGACGCTTCAGGTTGCCGTCACGGATGGCCGTCGCGTACTGGCCTTCCCAGAAGAAGCTCGTGCTGTGCACGTGGCCGCCGCTCGCGTTCTTGAAGACGAGCCGGGGCGGAGCGTAGCCGACGGCGTAGTAGATGTTGTAGTTGTCGCTCTCGCCCGCGCAGACCAGCTGGGGATATGAACGCTTGGCCGCGATCAGCTCGTTCGTGTCCACGTCGCAGACCACCTGGACGGTGACGGTGTTGGTGAGCGTGATGTTCCGGGCCAGCTCAAAGAAGCTGCCGCCCTCGAAGCGGAAGCCGTCCGCGCGCCAACGGCTGGCATAAGCCGCGTCGTGCAGGAGCGTGGCGTCGTTGTGGTTCGGGCTCAGGTCGACCCACGTCGTCGCAAGCGTGTCGTGCGCCTTGCCTGCGCCCGCGTTGCGGATGCCATCGAAATGCGCCACCAGGCCGTCCTGCACGTAGCCGCCCGGCTCGTACTTGAGCGCCGCCGCCGCGCTCAGGCCGACGATGCAGGCCGTCGCCATCACCAGGTTCCGTGTCTGTTTCTTCATGGCAATCAATTCATTTCCGATTTCACAAACGTACTCGGTTGTCAACTTGACGGCCTTATCATACCACACTCCCGCTCCCCCCTGCAAGCGGAAACCGCCACTTGACGGGAGAGGGCGAAAAATGGTAAAGTACGGACAAACCGTTTGAGGAGAAGTCTCATGAAAAAACTATGCCTTGGGCTTTTTGTCTCTTGTCTGTTCGCGGCGGCCGTTGCGGACAACCCCGTGCTGCGCATCATGCCGCTCGGCGACTCGATCACGGAGGGCGCCGGCGCCGGCTCGACCGGCGGCTACCGCGGGCCGCTCTGGACCCTGCTCGCGAACGCCGGATACAACGTGGACTACGTGGGCTCCAACACCACCAACCAGGACAAGACGAACGGCATGGACCCCGACCACGAGGGCCACGGCGGCTGGCGCCTCGACGGCACCTACGGCGGGAACGGCATCTTCGAGATGCTGCCCACCTGGTTCAGCTCCATCGAGTCGCCGGACGTGATCCGCCTCCCCCTCGGCACGAACGACTCCGGCGCCGACACGGTGAACGACATGACGCGCACGACGGCGCTCCTCGACCGGCTCCACGCCATGCAGCCTTCCGCGCACGTCGTCGTCACCACCCTCATGTGGCGCAACGACGCCACGCGCTACGCCCGCATCCAGACGTACAACTCAAACCTCACCAACGTCGTGGCGGCGCAGGTTGCCAAGGGGCAGCGCATCTCCATCCTCGACATGCACGCCGCCGTCCCCGGCGGCGCGGAGTTCGGCGCCGTCAACTTCGGCGACGGCCTCCACCCGAACACGACCGGCTACGCGCTCATGGCGAACGCCTGGTTCAGCGCGATCCAGCAGCTCTACCCCGCCCCCGCGGACTTCGCCACCACGAACACGCCGGCCGTCGTCACGGCCACCGCCGACGAGGCCACGCGCACGAAGGTCACCCTGCGCCTCAACACGGCCGTCACGCAGGCTTCGGCCGAGAACCTCGCGAACTACGCGCTCACGGGCGCCACGATCGCCTCCGCCGCGCTGAACGCGTCCGGCGACAGCCGCACCGTCACGCTCACGCTGGCCGCCGCGCCGGACTACGGCACCCAGACGCTCACCGTCTCCGGGCTCGTCAACGCCGCCGGCACCGCCGCGTCTCCCGCCCAGACGTTCAGCCTCGTCTTCCCGCACCCGCAGGGCGCGGAGAACTACATTCCCGCCTCCGAGCTCGGGCAGTACAAGCTCGTCTACAGCTTCGATCCGCCCGGCGCCGGCGCCAACTACATCGACGCCAACTTCTATTCCGTGGACAGGCACATGGAGTTCGGCAGCGTCGCGCGCGTGGCGTACTACATCGAGCTGCGCAAGATCGGCGGCGACCTGCAGTACGCGTGGGCGTCGATGGACGCCTTCTCGGACGACGCGGCCTTCCTGGGCGTGCCCGTCCGCGCGCGCGGCAAGACCTTCCAGCAGTACGTCCAGAACCTCAAGGTGTGGAGCAACGTGCCGGGCGTCCAGACGGGCGACCGGGGACAGGGCTTCATCGAGTTCTGGCCGAACACCTACAACACGGGCAACGCGATGAACGTCCCCGGCGCGAGCGCCTCGCTCTACGACTTCGGCGACCAGATGTCGAACGGCAACTACGGCAGCATGCAGGTGCACGACGTGGCGGCGAAGCAGACCGTCTTCGCCTTCAACCACTGGGCCGTGCCGGACGCGCAGAGCACCCCCACGCAGAAGACCCAGCTCGGCATCGGCAACAGCAGCGGCGACTCGCGCTCGACGGACTGGACGTTCGTGGAGAACGGCAGCACGTACGACGTGCGCCGCATCCAGGTGTACGTGCTGCCGGACACGGCCGACCGCACGCCGCCCGCCGTCGTCTCCGCCGAATGCGGCTTCTCCCGCCAGAAGATCACCGTCACCTTCTCCGAGCCGGTCGCGGAGGCCAACCTGACCTCCTGCTTCACGGTCAACGGCGGCGCCGTCGCCGTCCGCTCCGCCCGCCGCTCCACCGTCGATGCGCGCGTGGTGCACGTCCTCACCGACGTGTTGCCGGCGGGGGCCGTCACGCTCGCGGTCGATGGCGTGCGCGACCAGTCGCCGCACGTCAACGCACTGGCGCGCACCGAGGTCGCCGTGGTCGACCGCGGCCTGCCGTCGGACATCTCGAGCCGCGTGAACGCGAGCCTCACGGCGGGCTTCCAGGTGGTCTACGCCTTCGACATTCCCCAGAAGGGACGTTTCATCAACAACCCCGACGCCTTCTTCATCGACGAGTCCATGGCCACGAACGCCTTCAGCCGCGTGGCCTACTTCGCGGAGTACTCCCTGCCCAACACGCCCACCTCGATCAAGTACGTGTGGGTGGCCACGGACGCGTTCACCGAGAGGCTCCCGCAGATCGGCATCCCCTTCTCCACCACCGGCGCCTGGTTCCAGCAGAAGCTGCGCAACACCGACGTCGCCTCCAACGTCTCCGGCCTCCAGAC
>JAFRNO010000488.1 GCA_017430155.1 Kiritimatiellia bacterium
AGTGCAGAAGATGTTTGGCGGAGGATGTTCCCTGCGAGGACATCCTTACGCAGCTCAACGCGGCGAACGGGGCGCTGCACCGCCTGTCGTTCATCGTGCTCGACGGACATCTCCGCCACTGCGTGCGCGAGGGCATAGAAAAGGGGAACGCAGACGAGACGATTGAATCGTTCGCGGAGGCGCTGGAGAACTTCTCGAAGATGGCATAGGAGCGCTCAAATGGGATCATGTTGCGGAGCGAGCGCAGAGGCAAAGGCGGCGGCTGTCGCGGACGGCGGCTTCTGGGCTTGGGCGGAGAAGGTGGCGTCGTCACTTGCGAGCTGGCCGTCAATCGCGATGTCGGGCGTTGCGCTTCTCGCAAGCTTTCTGTTGATGGGACATGGCTGCGGCGGGCATTCCGACGTCGGCTGGCACAGTTGGCGGCAAGTCGCCGATCCCGCGTGGATCCCGCTTCTCCTCTGCGGTCTTCCCGTCCTGAAAGAGGCAACTGAAGCAATCATCGTGGAGCGACGTATCCGGGCCGCTCTCCTCATTTCCACTGCAATGACCGCGTGTGTTGCCATCGGACAGCTTTTCGCAGCCGGCGAGGTTGCATTCATCATGGCGCTTGGCGAGAAGTTGGAGAAGCTGACCGTCAGCCGGGCGAAGAAAGGCCTCCACAAACTCGTCGCGCTCGTTCCGCAGACCGCCCGCCGCGTGGTGACGTGTCCCAAGTGCCGCGCAAAGGGAATCTTCTTCAAGGACGTGCCGGTCGGCGAGATTGCGCCCGGCGACGCCGTAATGGTAAAGCCCGGCGCGACGATCCCCGTGGACGGAACGATAGCCGAAGGCGCGACGACCGTGGACCAGAGCGTGATGACGGGCGAATCGCTGCCGGTTGACAAGGCGGTTGGCGACGAGGTGTATTCGGGAACGGTCAACCGCTTCGGCGCGATTACGGTCAAGGCCACGAAAGCTGGCGCAGACGGTTCGCTCCAGAAGATGATACGCCTCGTCAGGGAGGCCGAGGGACGGAAGGCTCCCATGCAGCGCATTGCCGACAAGTGGGCCGCGATACTCGTGCCCGCCTCGATGACAATCGCGCTCCTGACATTCGCGGGCGTATGGACATTCTACGGCGACGTGCACACGGCGCTCCTTCGCGGCGTCACGGTCATGGTCGTGTTCTGCCCGTGCGCTCTCGCTCTCGCGACGCCCACGTCCGTCATGGCGGCGATTGGACAGGCCACGAAATACGGTGTGATCGTCAAGTCGGGCGAGGCGCTGGAACGGATGGGCGCGGTGTCCGTTGCCTGTTTCGACAAGACGGGAACCCTCACGACCGGCAGGCTCGGCGTAGCCTATTCGACGGACGACGAGACGTTTGCGCTTGCGGCGAGCGTGGAGGCCATGAGCGAACACCCGCTCGCCAAGGCGATCTGCGCCGCCGCGCCAGCGGCAAGACCATGTGAGGGTTTCGCGATGTCGCCTGGACGCGGCGTGAGAGGCACGGTCGATGGAATGTCCGTCGTCTGCGGAACGGAGCAATGGCTCAGCGAATGTGGTGTGGCAGAACCACCGCAGACGGTCGCAGAAACCGCCAGCCGCCTCCGCGCAGAAGGAAAGGCCGTCGTGTTTGTGGCCGCGAACGACACAGTTCGCGGGATCGTCGCGCTTGCCGACACGCTACGCGACGGCGGCAAGGCGGCTATAGCCGACCTCGCATCAAGCGTCGTTGGCGCCTATCTCCTTACGGGCGACCATGCGGCGACGGCGCGGTCGGTTGCGGACGCGCTCGGCATAGCCGAGGTCAAAGCGGAGCTTCTTCCGGCAGACAAGGCGAAGGCTATCGAGGAAATCGAACAGGGCGGGCGACGCTGCTGCATGGTCGGCGACGGCGTGAACGACGCGGTCGCACTGAAAACCGCCTACGTCGGCATCGCGATGGGAGGCGCGGGCAGCGACATCGCGGTAGAGGCGGCGGACGTTGCGCTTGTCGGCGACGACCTCTCGAAAATCGGCTACTTGAAGCGGCTTTCCGTCGCGTGCGTCCGTCTCATCAAGACGAACATCGCAATCTCGATGACAATCAACGCCTGCGCGATCACATGCTCCGTCTTGGGGCTTCTCGGACCCGTCAGCGGCGCGCTCGTCCACAATCTCGGCTCTGTTCTCGTCGTCCTGAACGGCGCGATGCTCTACGACCGCAAATTCAGGTGAAATCGCGGTTTCGTTACTAAAAGATGATGAACGCAGAAAATCGTATGATTGTCCATCTTGACTTCGTTAGACATCTAATGATATAATATGCCGCCATGAAACACGACGCCATAATGTCGATAAGCCAGATTCACGCCATGACGCAGAAATGGCTGACGGACGAACTCGCCGCCGCCGGGATGGCGGGCGTCGTGCCGTCGCACGGGGATGTGCTCGCCTGCCTGTTCAGGAACGGCCCCACGGCGATGCACGACCTCGCGGCGTTCTCGCACCGCACGCGGCCGACGACCACGGTGCTGGTCGATA
>JAFRNO010000489.1 GCA_017430155.1 Kiritimatiellia bacterium
ACGCCCAGCCGCGCGCGGTGTCGACGCAGCGGTTGCGCAGGAAGGTGCAGCCCTTCATGCCGATGCCCGGACGGCACTTCGTCGCCCATAGCTCGTAGCACTGTGTGCAGTTCGTGAACGTGCAGTCGGTGACGTGCGTGTTCTCCCACGAGCGGGACGGGTTGGGACCCTGCATGGTGAAGCCCACGTCGTAGATGTCCGCGAACGCGCAGCGACGCACCTGCACGTCGCTTGATCCAGCCCAGCACTCCACACCGTTGCCGTAGCGCGTGGTGCCGCTCCCGTGGCCACGCAGGTGCGAGCCGCCGATCTCGAAGAACCCGCAGTCGAAGAAACGCATGTCGAAGCCGACGCCGTTCGCGCCGTGCCCGCCCGTGCCGCGTACGACAACGTCGCGCACCTCGGCGTGCCTCTTGAACGGGATCACGCCCATGTTGGGCGCGATGCAGATGTCCTTAGCCAGGCGGGCGGGGTTGTCCGCGCTCCACACGGTGAGAGAGCGGTGGTCGTCCATGAAATCCCACTGCCGTTCGGGCAGCTTCCCGCTTTTGACGAAGATCTTGCGCCCGAAGATGCGTCCGTCGACCTTCAGAAATCCCACATTGCCGTCCTTCGTCGCATGGTTGCCGTCGAACTTCGAGTCGTCGGCGAGGTCGATGCGCCAGAGGTTGTTGGTGCCAGTGAAGGTCCAGGCGGACGGATCGGCCTTCGCGATCTTGTAGGCGCAGATTTCGGGAGCCGTGCCTTCACCGTAGGCGGAGAGCACAGTGGGGTGTGCCGCGTCGGGTCCGGACTTGAGGTTCACTCGCCCGTAGAACACGTCGCCGCGCCTCAGGCGCGCCTCGCCGCCGGCGGGGAGGTCCTGTGCGAGCTTCTCCAGCGTGCGCCAGGCAGTGGCGGGCGTGAGACCGTCCGCCGCGTCGTCGCCGGCGTTCGAGAAGTAGCGCACGCCCCCGGCCGGCTCGCGCTGCCACTTGCCGAGCTCGTTGTAGAACTTCGAATAGACGCTGTGTCCCATGCCGATGCCGTGGATGATCTTCTTGTCCTTCGAGGGGATGAGGTTGTAGGCGGCGTAGACGCCTGCCGGGGCGCAGACGCAGTCCGCGAAACCTACGACCACGCGCACGGGTAGGTGATCCGCGCGGCGAAGTTGACGCCGTCGAAGTAGGGCGCGTTCTTCTCGGCGGCGGCGCGGTTCTCGGGCTTCTGCGCCTCGATGATGCGCGGCCAGCCGCTCTGACGGTTCTCCTGGCGCGAGCCGAGCAGGTCGGTGATGGCGGGCACGAAGATGCAGCTCTTCGTGAAGCGTCCGTTGAGGCCCGTGAGCATGAAGCCGAAACCGCCGCCCTGAGACGTGCCGGAGTAGGTGAAGTTGCGGCGGTCGGTCTGCGGCTGGCGCCAGAGCCAGCTGACGGCCCGGTTGATGCCGAGGAGCGAGGCGTAGTAGAAGTAGTCCTCGCGCGAGAGGTGGATGCCGGCCTGGCAGTAGCGCGCCACGCCGCGCGGCGCCGCGTACTTCTCGTCCTGCGCCTTGTACGCGGCCTGGCGCGCGGCGTCGGTGTCGGGCTGGGGGTAGGAGTGGACGTTCATCGTGAGCGTGATCTCGGAGTCAGAGACGCCCGTTCCCTGCGCGCCGATGCCGGCGCCGGGCACGCTCACGCGCACGGGGAACGGCCCCCTTCCGGTCGGCATGTTGAGCCAGCCCCACACGCGCCGTCCGCCGTACGAGGCGAAGCTGATGCGGTAGTACGTGTGGCCCGCCGTGCTCTTGGCGTCGATTTTCTCCAGCTGCGCATCCTCGGGCACCGTCTCGTCCAGCTTGCGGACGGCATCCGACCAAAACGAGTCGAAGTCGGCAGGATTCTCCGCGCCGGGACGGATCTTCTCGGGCTCGTAGGCGACGCCCCAGTGGAACGTGCCCTGCCCGGCCGTCTTCGGCAGCGTGAACGCCTTCTCGTCCGCGCCGATGGAAAGGCGCATGAAGCCGGGCGTGTCCTTCGCGGCGGCAATCGTGAACGGGTTGTCCTGCGCGAGGTCCACGCGCTTCTCGGCCAGGACTTTCTCGCCGAAGTTGTCGAGCTTCGCCTTGAAGCTCCCGACGGAGATCTTCTCTCCGCCCGGCCTCGTGACGGTGACGGTGAATGACGCCTTCTCGCCGCAGCGGTAGAGGCAGTCGGCATGGTCGGTCTCGACCTTGAACTGGACGGGCACGGCCGCGCCCGCCGCGAACGCGACGGCGAGACCGAACGCAAGAACGATCTTTTTCATGGACAATCCGTATCTTTCGTTGTTGTCAGACGCGGCCCATTATATCAGACCGCCCGTGCCCGAACAAGGGGAAATGCGGGAGGGGCACGCTCCTGCGCGACCGCAATATTTTCTGTGCCCGCATCTGCCATCCCGCATTTTATGCTATACTAAACGCGTTGTAAAATTATTTGATTCCAATTCATGAAAAGATTCTCCTTACTCGTCCTTTTCCTCGCATCGGCAACGCTTGCACATGCCGCCGAGACTGCCCTCATACGCGTGAAGTGGAGCGCATTCGTCTCCACGGGCGACGTCGCGCGCGTGATGGCGAACGCGGGCAAGGCGACCGTCTACGACTGGGAGACCGGTGACGCCGGCGACCTGCTCGCCGCCGTCGGCGCGGGCGCGTCCTACGTGCGCACCTCGCGTCCCCTCGAAGCCCGCGCCATCATCGGCGCGCAGGCGGCAAAAGCCAGGCGGGGCGCCAAGAGCTTCCCGCCCTACGACTGCGCGTCCTTCATCGACGGCGTGAAGTTCCGCGCGTCGGGCGCGTTCCGCACGGCGCAGGATTCCGACGGACGCTGGTGGCTCGTCGATCCGCTCGGGCGCGGCTTCCTGAGCTTCGGCGTGCAGAGCGCCAACTGGTCGGGCTGCTACGACCCGGCCAACGACCGCTACGCCTACCGCGAGACGAACATCAAGCAGTTCGGCACGCCCGAGAAATGGGCGGAAGACACGATCCGGAAATACACGGCCTGGGGCTTCAACACGCTCAGCTTCGGCTGCGGCGGCGAGCTGGACTACCGGGGCGTGCCGCGCATCCGCGTGGTGCGCTTCGGCCAGATGATGTGCCATGTCGGCATGCCCGAGGAGTACTGGATCAACGAGGAGTCGCGTCCCGCGGGCGCCGCCTTCCCGAACGTGTTCCATCCGCGCTTCGCGGAGATCTGCGCGCTCGTCGCGAACTGGACGTGCGCGCCGTTCAAGGACGACCCGTGGACGATCGGCTACTACCTCGACAACGAGCTCGCGTGGGGACGCGCGCTCGCCGCGCCCGGCGTGCCGCGTCCGCACGCGCTCTTCGAGGCATGCCTGCGCAAGAGGCCCGGACACTCCGCGCGCGTCGCCGCCGAGAACTGGCTCCGCGCGCACGGCATCGACCCCGCCGCGAAAATCCCCGACGAGGTGAAGCGCGGATTCCTCCTGGAGATCGCCCGCCGCTATTTCAAGACCACCTCCGAGGCCGTCCGCGCGGCCGACCCCAACCACCTCGTGATGGGCTGCCGCTTCGCCGGCATCAACGGCGCGGGCGACGACGAGGTGTGGAACATCGCCGGCGAGTACTGCGACGTCGTCTCGTTCAACTGCTACCCGATGACGGACATCGACCGCAACACCGTCACGCCCGGCGCGGCCGAGGGACGCACCTGCCGCGAGGCGTTTGACGCGCTCTACGCCCGCACGAAGAAGCCGATGATGATCCCCGAATGGGCCTTCCCCGCGCTCGACTCGGGCCTCCCCTGCCTCCACGGCGCGGGACAGCGCTTCTACACGCAGGCAGAACGCACGCGCGCGTCCGAACTCTGGATGCGCACGCTCCTGCCGATGCCCTACATCGTGGGCTGGGCCGTGTTCCGCTGGGTGGACCAGCCTGCCGGCGGCGCGGGTGGCAACGGCGAGGACAGCAACTA
>JAFRNO010000490.1 GCA_017430155.1 Kiritimatiellia bacterium
CGTGCGTGCGCTCTGGGACCGTGACGACCGCTTCATGCGCTCGCTCGCCACTTACTTCCCACGCTTCCCGCGTGAAATCTACCCCGACGCGCCCGCCGAATGGGGCAGCTGGGCCACGGTGGCGCGCGACACGGACGGCATCGCCGCCTTCGCCGCACAGCACCTCGAACCCGCCTGGACGAACGACTCCGTGCGCGCCGACTGGAAACGTCGCGCCGAATCGTTCCGCGACCGCACGCTCGCCTGGGACATCGACTACACCACCTGTTCCTACGACGCGCGCGACGTGGCGCCGTTCATCAAGTCGCAGACGACGCTTGACGAGATCAACCGCACCTGGCCCGTCCGCTACCGTAGCTTCTTCGACATCTCCTTCACCGCCGAGTCGAAAATCCCCCTCGGCCACGCCTCATGGAAGCCGCCGAAGGACGACCCGAAGTACGCGATGTGGTGCGCGTTCAAGGACTCCTACCGCCAGCGCATGCTCGCCGACGGCGACTACATCTGCCGCACGCTCCCCTTCCCGCTCGTCGGCACCAACAACACGACCGAAGCGGGAGCGGCCGCGCTTGTCGCGGCCGACGCGGCCGACGTCCGCGCCGCCCTCGCCATCCAATTCATCGAACACGGTCGCCGCGACTTCTGGCGCAGCGCGGTCGCGAACTACCGACTCGTGGGCGACTACCTCTTCGTGCGCGGGCGCGCCTTCCTCAACACGCTCATCCTCGTGCTGCTCACCGTCCTCGCGCACCTCACCGTCAACCCGCTCGCCGCCTATGCGCTCTCGCGCTTCCACATGCGCGGCACCGAGAAGATCCTCCTCTTCCTCCTCGCCACAATGGCGTTCCCCGCGGCCGTCACCGCCATTCCGGGATTCCTCCTCGTGCGCGACCTCGGGCTGCTCAACACCTTCGCCGCGCTCGTCCTCCCCACCGTGGCGAGCGGCATGTCGATCTTCATCCTCAAGGGGTTCTTTGACGCCCTGCCGCGCGAGCTATACGAGGCCGCCGCGATCGACGGCGCGTCCGAATGGCTCGTGTTCCGCAAAATCACACTCCCGATGACCACGCCCATCCTCGCAGTCAACGCACTCAACAGCTTCCTCGCCGCGTACAACTCGTGGGAGTGGGCGTTCCTCGTGTGCCAGAAGGAATCGCACTGGACGCTCGCCGTGTGGATGTACCAGATGAGCCAGCAGTTCGCGGGACAGCCCTGGTGCGTGATGGCCGGCTTCGTGCTCGTCTCGATCCCCACCGCCGTCGTCTTCCTCGCCTGCCAGAAGGTCATCCTCCGCGGCATCGTCCTCCCCTCGGTGAAATAGCGCTCATCTTCCCATCAAGGCGAAGATGCGCCTGAGGCCCTTGCGGGCGAGGGCGCGGAGGGCGTCGAGGGATTCCTCCGTGAACGGCTTGTGCTCGGCCGTGCCCTGGAGCTCGACGTAGCGCCCGTCGTCCGTCATCACGACGTTCAGGTCGACTTCCGCCGTGGAGTCGTGCGCGTAGTCGAGGTCGAGCGTCGGCTTGCCGTCGCAGACGCCGACCGACACCGCCGCGACGCGGTGGACGATCGGGGTTTCGGCGAGCGTGCCGTCCGCGAGGAGTTTCGCGACGGCGTCCTGCAGGGCGACCATGCCGCCCGTGATGGAGGCGCACCGCGTGCCGCCGTCCGCCTGCAGCACGTCGCAGTCGATGGTGATCTGCCGCTCGCCGAGTTTTTCCAAGTCGACGGCGGCGCGGAGGGAGCGTCCGATGAGACGCTGGATCTCCGTCGAACGGGCGTCCAGCTTCAACTTCTTGATGTCGCGGTCCTTGCGCCCGCCGCCGGTGGAGGACGGCAGCATCGCGTATTCCGCCGTCACCCAGCCCTTCCCCGTGCCCTTCAGGAACGACGGCACCTTGTCGTCCACGCTGGCCGTGCAGAGCACCCACGTGTCGCCCCACTTGACGAGGACGCTTCCCGCCGCGTACTTGGTGAAGTTGCGCATGATCTCAACCGGACGTAGCTGGTCGTTCTTCCTCTTCGCTGTTTTCTTCATCTCGAATGCTCCTTCATCTTTTCAATCGTCGAACGTCACGGGGCCGGGACGGAGGATTTCCACGGAACCGTCGGGCGCAATGCGGGCGACCGTGGACGGCACGCCGCCCGACGAGACGCCGTCGTCCACCACGAGGTCGGCCGAGAGTCCCACGTCCGCCAGCGCCTGCGGCGCGTCGGTGGCCGCGCGCTGTCCGGAGAGGTTCGCGCTCGTCACGCGCAACGCGCCGCCACATGCCGCGATCAGACGGCACGTCCAGGCATGGTCGGGCACGCGCACGCCCTCGCCCTGCGCCACCACGGTGAGCGCACCCGGCCAGTGGCGACGCCCGACATCGGCCGCCGCCGCACCCACGAAACGCGCCGCCGCGTCGGCGTCCGCCGCCAGGAGCGCAATCGGCTTCTGCGCGGCGCGCCCCTTGATCGTGTAGAGACGCTGCACCGCCGCCGGAAAGTCCGGACGCGCCGCGAGGCCGTACACCGTGTCCGTGGGAATCACGGCCACGCCGCCCGCGGTCAGCACGCGCGCGGCTTCCACGAGGCCGGCCGCATCCGCCGACACGCAGGACCCGGTCTTTTTATCATCGGGTTCCATCACATCAGTACCAAGGCATGGGCATCCAGACAATATCGCCGGGTTTCGAGAAGCGAAGCAAAGCCGGCCAGTCGTAGACGGCGAGCGCGCCGTGGACGGAATCGGCGAAATTTGCCTTCGCGCCCGCGCGAATCTCGTCGGCCCATCCGCGCGGCGCGTCGTGCGCCTCCACGGCGCCTTCAAACAGCCCCTGTGCGACGAAGCGCGCATGGGCCGCCGGAATCACGGCACGCCCATAGGCGACAAGGCGCGGCGTCATGCCGTAACGCGCAATCAGCTGGGCGGCGCAGTCCAGGATGTTCTCGGCGCGGATGCCCACGAGCGAGCGGCCGAGCGGATACCACGTCATGGCCAGCGTCTCGTCCGAAACGGCCTGACCCGAGAACTTCCGCGTGAAGCGCCCGAGCTCGCCCCAGCCGCAGAGGTCGGGGAGCAGCACGGGGCTCCCCTCGGCCAGGCTGCGGCGAGCCCGCGCGAGACGCGCGGCGCGCGGACCGTCCCCGCAGATGATCGTCGGCGGAGCCGACACGCGGACGGGAATGAGGAGGACGGCGGGGAACTGCGCGCCGTCGGGCGTGAAGAACGACAGACGCTCCAAAGTCAGTCCCGAGAGTTTCTCCGTCGCCAGAACGTGCGCCTGTGCAACCGGACATTTCGCCAGACGAATCCCAGCTAGCTCTGCAACATCCTTGCCGGTGATGAAGCCCTTTGTGCGCGACGAATCAAGACGGGCCAGTTCTTCTTTCAGCAAATCATGGACCGTACGCGCACCGGGCAACGAACACGTGCGTCCATCGGGCGTGGCGTTCAATTCGCGCGCCGTACGGGGCGTGAA
>JAFRNO010000491.1 GCA_017430155.1 Kiritimatiellia bacterium
CCGTGGTGGAGACCATCCCCGGCGTCGATGGCGGCGACGCGGCGACGCTCTTTCTCCGCTTTCGCAAGGAGGGGAATGGCTGCGGCAAGTATCCGTGCCTGCTCACCTCGGACGCGTGGAGCGGCGTGGGCGGCACGCTGTTCTTCTCCACCGGACCCAACTTGGCCGTGCGCCTGCGCGCGGACGGAACCGAGGCCAGCTGGACCGCGTTCGCCAACATGCCCACCGGATGTTGGGCGTCTGTCGCCGTGACGTTCAAGCGACCGGACGTGACCGTCTACGCGGACGGCGTTCCCGTGAAGAAGGGCAAGTGGAACCATTCCTTCCTCCTCGGCCGCACGCACCTTGGCGCGTGGGGCGCGGATTCGTTCGACGGACTGATCGACGACTTCCGCGTGTGGAACGAGGCGTTGCCGTCGGAACGCATCGCGGCGCTCGCGGCGGAGGCGCCGTGGAAGGACGCCGGCGCGGCTGAGCGGTACGTCTCTACGGCGGGCGTGCCCGTGATGACGTTCGACGGCGCGTCGTCGTCGCTCACGCTCGACTCGAAGGGTTGCATCTCGTCCCTGCGCGAGAAGGTGACGGGGCGCGAACTCGTCACGGAGCCCACGCCGTTCATGCAGGTGCAGCTGGAGAACGGTCGCGTGCTCACGCCGTTCCGTCTTACTCGTTGCGGCGGCGAGAGGGCTCGCCGCCCTACCGAACGCGGCACTGACCGTTTCGCCTGCGTCTTCCCGTTCGGCAGGGGCGTGGTCGAATACACCGTCACGCCGTTCCCCGGCGGTTGGACGTTCACGGTTGCGAACTTCGACGTGCCCGGCGCGCGCATGCTCGCGTTCGCGCGCGTCACGCCGTCCTGCGCGAAGTGGAAGGGCGGCTTCGCGAACGCCTGGAGCGACGAGCAGTCGGCCGTGGCCGTGCGCGCGGCGCAGCTCGCGGGCGAGCCGTCGTACCGCGGCGGCGCGCTCGCGGTGTGGGTGGACGCCGCGCAGGCGAAGGGACAGCGTGCGCTCCTCGCGGCCGGTCCGCGCGCGGGCTTCCGCACGCAGCTACAGGAGATGACGAAGGCCGCGGGCGTGCCGCAGAGCGACTGCGGCGGCGCGTGGTCGATGGGCAGCGAGCAGGCACGACGGAGCTACGTGTTCGCGAGTATCCAGGACGGCGACATCGACTACTGGATCGACCTCGCGCGCCGGTCGGGCTTCTCCATCATCCACATCAACGACTACTCGTGGTCGGGTCTGCTTGGACCCTACCCGATCAATCCGAAGGCGTTTCCGGGCGGCATCGAGGAGATGAAGCGTGCGGCGGACCGCGTGCACGCCGCCGGACTCCAGATGGGCATCCACTCGCTCACCGGCTGCATCAACCCGCGTGCGGACTGGATCCACCCCGTCTGCGACACGAACCTCGTGGCGGACTACGTCTACACGCTCGCCCAGCCGCTCGCGCCCGACGCGACGGAGCTCGTCGTCGAGCAACTGCCCGGCCCGAAGCACTCCACCGTCTTCACCTACTCCTCGAACGGCAACGTCCTGCGCATCGGCGGCGAGCTGCTCCAGTACACGGGCATCCGCCGCGAGAAGCCGTACGCGTTCACGGGACTCACGCGCGGCGCGTTCAAGACGACGAAGCTCGCCGGTACGATTCCCGCGGGCACGCGCGTGGACTACCTCCACCAGCGCTACATCGCCTTCTACCCCAATCCCGACTCCCCGCTCGCGGAGAAGCTCGCGTCGCGTCTCGCAGAGGTCTACAACTTCTGCGGACTCGACGACTTCTACTTCGACGGCTCCGAGGGCATGGGCACGCGCTACGGCATCGACGCGATGCGCCACAAGATCTTCGCCAAGTTCGTGCGCAACAACGGACACTCGGCGTCCGTCGAGGCGAGTTGCGGCGGCGCGAACAACTGGTGGTTCCAGACGCGCATGGCGACAGTGGACCATCCCGTGTGGGGCGCGAAGCGCTTCCACGACTGGCACATCACGTGGGCCGTCGACAACGGACGCAACGCGAACTTCCTCGAGCCGCAGATGGGCTGGTGGGCGCCGCGCGTGGCCGTGCCGATGGCGCGCGGACACTTCCCCGACGACATGGAGTACTTCGCCGGAAAGAACGCGGGACACGACGCGGCGATGTCCGTGCAGGGCATCACGGCGCGTCCGCTCCCCGTCGGCATCCGCCGCCAGCTGGCGATTCTCGGCTGGTACGAGCACGCGCGCCTCGCGCGGGCGTTCACGGACGAGGCGAAGGACTACCTCGCCACGCCCGAGACGGAGGCGCGTCTGCGCCAGGACGCGGCGGGCAACTGGCAGTTGACGGACGTGGAGGTCCTTGTCCACCGCGCAGGACTGCCGTGGACGCGCGCGTGGACGGTGGACGGCGGCGCGGCGCGGCGTCCGGCCGCGCTCCGCGTGGAGGCGCTCTACGCGCCCGGCGCGGAGTCCTCGGGCCGTACGCTCGCGGACGCGGATTCCTTCGTGAAGATGCAGGCGGCGTCCGCTCCCGGCGTGAAGGTGTCGTTCG
>JAFRNO010000492.1 GCA_017430155.1 Kiritimatiellia bacterium
CCAGCAGAGCGCCACGCCGTGCAGCCAGTTGTAGCCGTCCACCTGCGGCTCGTTCTTCGTGATGACGGAAAACTCGATTCCGGCGGGCTGCTTCAGCTCCGCCGCACACGGTACCGCGCCGCCGTCCCACAGCCTGACGGTCCCAGGCTGGGCGCAGAGTGCCTTCAGCCCTTCCCACACATCCAGCGGACAGTTCGAGCAGATGCCGTCCACACCGCGCTGGAAGACCTCCAGGGCGTCTTCGGGACGGTCGACGCACCACGTGTAGAACGTGCGGCCGCGCGCGTGGACGGCGTCGATGTAGCTCGTCGGCAGCAGGTCGAGGTCGAACATCGGGGAGAAGTTCGTGCACTCGGGGCGCGCGTCCAGTTCGGCCAGCTGCTTCTCCAGGGGGATGGGGCGGCACCCCTTCTTCCAGCCGTTCGCGTAGCAGTTGACGCAATGCTGGTACGTGGCGCGCGGGAACGCCCTCACGAGTGCGGCGCGCGTGGCCTTGTGCGCGAGGAAGATGACGTTCTCCTCCTTCACGTTCGGATGGCGCCGCCACGCGGCCTGGATGAGCGCCACGATCTCCGGACGCGGATCCTTCACCTCCAGCGTGATCTTGCGTCCGTCGTCGGGGATGAGGGCGAACACCTCGTCGATGCGGGGCACGCGGCAGTCGGCACGCCCCGCGAACTGCGGCCCCTTGACCGCGCCCACGTCCACTTGGTCGAGTACTCCCTTCCAGCAGACGTTCGTGGCGAGTCCGGCGATGCCGAACGTGCGCTTCAGGTTCATGTCGTGCACGCAGTACACCTCGCCGTCGTTCGTCATGTAGAAGTCGCACTCGAAGCAGAAGCCGTTGTCGACGGCGTGGCGGAACGCCATCAGCGTGTTCTCGGGCAGCGACCGCGCCTCGCCGCGGTGCCCCGTGAACTGGCTGCGGGTGACGCGCCGCCCGTTCGGCAGCACGACCGCCTCGTCCGCCAACCTCGCCGGCAAGGGGATTTTCACGTCGGGTTTGCCCGGTTCCGTGATGAGACGGAACGCCTCTGTGGTCTTGATCCAGCCGTAGTCGACAGGTTCCGTCGGCGGGAAGAGGCGTTCCCACAGGTTCTCGTCGGGACACCGGTACGGTGTCCATGTACCTTTGGCTGTGAGCGCCCCCTGCCGATAGCGACGGTAGAACGCCGAGGTGCCGAGCAGCTTGAAGCGGACATCGGGATTGTCGGCGTCTGCGCCGACGGGCGCGACGGCCACATGCACCACGCGCGGCCCCTTCACGCCCTTCGGCCATGCAAAAGAAAACCTCGTCGGCTGGTCGAGCGTCACGTCCGCCGTTGCCACGCGCAACGCCGCCTCCTTCGGACTGTACTCGCGGAACATGGAATCAAGCAGCCACAGGCTTACGCGGAACTTCCCCTTCGGCACGGACATTCCCCCGAATGGTTGCCAGTTGACGGTTGCGCTGAAGTGGTCACCCGAACGGCAAACCGTTGTCGCTGGCACGAGCGGCAGTCGGTTGCGTGCCGTATCGGCGCCGCGCGGGTTGACGTAGCGTACGGTCTTTGCGCCGTCACGATATGCGCTCTCCTCCACTACGCGCCGCCCGCGCCTGCGGATGGACGCGTAGTTCCCCGTCTTCGGATTGAACGCCACGAAACCGTACTGCGGCAAAATCACCGCCCCGACACGCGCATCGCCCGTTGCCACCGTCCAGTCGCGCACGTCGCGGTTGACGAACACGGTGAGACCCGTGGACCAGACGACCTTCACGTGGCGCGGGTCGCCGTCGGGGAAGGAAACGCCCTGCACCGACGCCGCGCCGATTTCGCGGATGACATGCTGCGCAAGCCAGTACTTGCGCACGATCTGACGCAGGCAGCGCGGCTCGTCGATCGCATCGAGGATGCCGGCCTCGGCCTTGTACGCGTCGCGGTTGTAGCAGTCTGCCATCAGCGAATGGCCGTTCATGATCTCGCAGGAGATGTAGTCGTCCGAGTCGATCCCGTGGCAGTCCTCGCCGCGCGCACCCTCGAAGCGGGCGCTGTAACCCGCGCCGTGGAGCGAGAGGCGGTCGTGCCAGACGAGCGGCATCCACGGCACCTTCGTGACGAGGCCCGTGCCGCCGACGGTCATCCAGCGGTAGACGTCCTTCTCGTGCGACAGGAACATCCACTGGCAGTCCCCGCCGTCCATGTGCCCCGCGAGGTAGTCGCACGGCGCCTCGCTGGAGACGAACGCGGGACGCTTCCCGGCCCCTTCGAGCAGCGCGCGCGCCGTGTCGAACATCCGTCCGTTCGCCGCCGTGTTCGAGATGAGCGGATGCACGCGCCCGGCGGCGTCGCGGCAGGTGCCGCTGCTCATCGCCCCGCTGCCCGTGACGTCCACGAACACCGTGTCCGGACAGAACCCGTCCGCCAGCAACGATTCGACCTGGTAGGAGATGGAGGCCGGTGCAAACTCCGGCAGCAGACGGTAGCTCCGCTCCTGGTACGGCGGGTTGATCCAGGCCTTGATCGGACGCCCCTTCGCGTCATGGCTGATCTTCGACCAGTCGAACCACGGCGAGTTGGTGTAGCAGTCGATGACGTTCAGGTGCACGCCGAAGCTCCAGCCGTGCGCGTGCGCCGTGGCGCAGGCGCGCTTCAGTTCGGCCGCCGTGCCGAAGGTGGGCGACGGCGGATAGACGTCCGGCAGGTGCCGGTCGAAGCCATAGCGCTGCCAGCAGTGGACGTAGAAGAGCAGGTCGTCGCGCAGGCCGTATTCCGCGCACCGGCGGATGAGCCGCTCGTGCTGCGCGAAAGAGCCGTTCCACGTGTCCACGCAGAAGCGTCCGGCCTTGGCGGCGAAGCCGCGCGGCGCCTTCTCTGCGAAGTGCCGCCGCGCGCGGAGGGCGCAGTCGAACGCGCCCGCGCGGCCGGGCACGAACGTGAACCGCGTCGGCTGGCTGCACGCGAAGCCGAACGCGCCCTTCTCCGGGTCGACGAACAGCGCGTCCGGAGCCGTGGTGGTGGCGAGGACGAGCGAGAGCCCGTTGGCGAACGTGAAGCCCGCGAAGCGGGTGGCGTTGTGGTGTCCGTTCAGCGGCACGTGCAGACGCCCCGGGTCGCGCACGCAGTAGCCGTAGCCGAAGTAGAGCTCCTTCGGCATCGCGGAACAGCGCCCGAACGACACACGGCCGAACGCCGCCGGATCGCCCGCCATCTCCGCAACAAGCGCGTCGCCGTCCGCGCGGAAGGTGAAGACGGGCTTCGCGCCGCTTTCCGACGGCGCGCACTCGAACGGCGCGAAGGAGAGCATGGCGTCCCCCGCGCGGAGCGTCACGCCGCCGTCGGGCGCCGTGGTGGCGACAATGCCGCCAGTGAGGGTGAAATCTTCCGCCCCCGCCGCACACGCGGCGGCGGCCAACAGGATTGCAAGTCTTGCGCGCATGGGTTACTGGCCGTTGACGGTGACGTTCTCGGTGAATGCGCCGATGCGGCAGCACGGATCGCCCGCCTTGACGGGCGTGCCGTAGAGGGTGGCGCCGGAGATGCGGACGTTCTTCAGCTTGTGGTTCTCGTCCCTGCCGTCCAGCAGAAACAGGCAGTTCGCGCGTTCGCCCGTCACGGACATGTTCTCGAACGAGCAGTCCGCGATGTGCCCCGGCACCTTCGTGCGCATGTATTGGTTCACCGTCGGACGGGCCGAGACGATCGCATACGTGCGGCCGGGCACGTCCGTGTTGATGCGGAAGTCCTTCACGCGGATGTTCTCCATGCGCATTTCTTCACCCGGCTCCAGCAGGAACACGGGCATCTGGCAGTGCACCACGTCGCAGTTCTCGTAGAGGAAGTTCCGCATGTAGGGCGCGCGGCTCTCATGGCCGAGCAGCATGATGCGCGCGCGGTCGCACCAGAACACGCAGTTGCGCACGGTCACGTTCTCGCAGTTGCCGTAGTCCACGTTGAGGCCCTTCGCGGCGATGCAGTCGTCGTCGGTGCGGATGAAGCAGTCCTCGATCAGCACGTTGCGCGAGTTGCAGGGGTTGATGCCGTCGTCGTTCTGCACGCGGCCGCCGCAGAGCTTGACGTTGCGCACCGTCACGCCGTCGCATTTCGTGGGCACCACGGTCCAGTGCGAGGCGCCGCGGACCGTGATGTCCTCCACCGTCACGTTCCGGCAGTCCCACATCTCCACCACGTGGCCCGTCGGCCCCTTGCGCCACTCCCACGGCGAGCCGTCCAGCACGCCGCGCCCGCAGATGCGGATGCCCTTCCCGTGCGCGTAGATGCCGCCCTTCACGAACGCGCCCGCCTTGAGGTAGAGCGTCTCGCCGTCCTTCAGATCGATGCGCCCCTTCACGCCGCCCTCGTGGACGCCCGGACCGAACACCTTGACCTTGGGATCCTTCTCGTCCGGGGCGTTCCGCTCGGGCGGGTTCGCGAACACGAGCAGCGGGTGGCGGCGTCCGTCCGGCTCCACGGAGAAGCGGCAGGGACGCGCCACGGCGAGCTCCAGCGCGCC
>JAFRNO010000493.1 GCA_017430155.1 Kiritimatiellia bacterium
CCTCCCGTATGGAGAGCCGCCATCTTGGACGGCGGGGATGGATGTGGCCGCGGGTCCCTTATGAGCCGCCGGGACGGCGGCTCTCCATAGGTGGCGGCCATCCAGAGCAACGCACGAGGGGACAGGCCCTGCGAGATGCGTGGGGGCCCCACTTGTCCCCCCAAAAGGGGACAAGACGGTTCGGACCTCATTTGGTATATTTACTTCGATTTGTGGTTTCAGAGTCAAAAAGGAGTCCTGTCAAAATGAAAAATAGGGCGATGGACCGCGCGTGGTTCGGCGCGTATTCGGCAGCCGTGCTGACGGTTGCAATGGGAACGGCGTTTGCCGCAAAGCCGCCCTGCCGGTGTTCGAGAAGCAGTAATTTCGCCGAATCAGATTGAGGAGAAAAAATGAACAAAGTGGGAAAGTGCATGACGGTGTTGTGTCTCGTCGGAACCGTGGCCTTGACGGCGGCGGGAGCCGTCTACGACGAAACGACGGGGTACGTCCGCCTGCTGTGGAACGGGACGGCGAGCGTGATGCCGCTCACCACCAATCATGTGTATGGCGTGTCAGGAACGACCACCAACTACGTGTGGAGCGACCACCTTGCCCTGCACGCCGGCACGAACTACTACGCGAACACCTGGTTCCGGGGATGGCTTCAGGCCTCGTCAAATCCCGCCACCGTCTACCCCATCCCCTGCAACCGCTTCGTGCTGGACAATACGGACATCAGCTGGAAGTGCGGTTATCCGTCCATAATGGTGTTCGAGAACGAGGGGTTGTTCGCATTGGGCAAGTCAACTATCAAGATCAACCAGGACAGCTGCGTGCTTGGCGGCATCGGGGGGACAATCACGATTCAGGAGACGTCCGCGTCAACCCCTTTCACGTGGCAGACTTCCTCGGTTGGATTCGCCACCAAGGGGCACGGGTTTTACGTGTTGGCGAAGATCGTGGGTGACGCGGACCAGGTCATGCGCATCACCGTTCCGAGCGACCAGTACGGGCGCGTCTTCTTCATGGGCGACATGTCCGACTATCTCGGCACGGTCAACACGATCAGCAACGCCCTCTACGTCGGCACGTCCCTCGCGACGAAGGCGGTGAATGCCACGAGCTGCGGCGCGGTCCTCACGTCCGGCGCGGACGGCGCGGAGATCTTCATTTCGAAGGTCTCCCTGGACGCCTCCTCGGCGATCGGCTGCGCGGCCACGAACACGCTCGTGGTGGACACGCTGACGATGGCGGCCGGCGCGTCGGTGCGGTTTGGCTGGAACGGGGAGACGGCGGGGTGCGTGGAGGTGACGAACAGCTTTGCGGCGGCGGGGACGATCGGCGTGTCGCCGGCGGATCACTTCGATCCCAGCGCGCTGACGAACGGTCCTTCGCGCGCGGCGGTGCTGAAGGTGAGGGGCGAGGGCGCGTTCTCGCTCGAACAGATCGTGCGCATGCCGACCGAGGCGCGGTTCGTCGCGAACGAGGAGACCGTCGTGCCGGACGACTTCCCCGGCATGACGTTCGAGGTGGCGAACGAGGACGGCTGGACGGTCCTCTACGTGACGCTGAATTAGGTCGTCATGCAGGTCGTGGACAACTCGGGCGCGGCCAATGCCGGGAAGTTCCATGACGCGGAGACATGGTCCAACGGCAAGACGCCGGCCGAGAACGTGGGGGCGGACTTCTACACCGACGTGGGTTGCTACCTGCCGCTCCCACGCGGCGTGGCGTGGCCGTCCGTTTATCACTTCCCGGGACGATCCTTCACGGTACGGAAGATGCTCACGTTCTCGGCTGGGAAAGCGTGCTACCACTTCGACGAGTTGACCCTCTACACCGGGAAATCGAATGTGCAGACGGTGCGCGCGTGGGTGAACGGTCCGCAGATCTTCTCGGGCAACCTGCGGCTTGTCGGCACGAACAACTACACGTTCACCTTCGGAAACAACACGACACAACGGTGGGACAGCACGATCTCCGGCCGTTGCAACGTCATCTTGGGCATCCGCCGACCGGATGCCGGTTCGAACGAGCTGTGCAGCGAATTCGGGTTGACGGGCACCAATACGAACTTCACCGGCAAGTGGACCGTGCAGCACAACCTGGCCTCCATCGCCAACCCGACGCAGTTCATGATCTTCGCGGTGTGCGAGTCGTGCAACCTCGGCCGACCGTTCCCGACGTTCCAGTACGACGCGCTCACGGTCAAGAACTGGCAGGCGCTGAAGCCTGGGCGCGAGGAGAGCGTGCTGGACGACATGTCGCGCGGCATCGACTTCGCGGGCGCCACCACGCAGGTGGTCACGCCGGAAGGGCGGACGCTCGCGCTGAAGTGCCCGATCACGCTCTCCGGCGTTCTGCGCAAGTCGGGGCCGGGCACGCTCGCGCTCGGCGGAGCCGTCAAGCCGAAGTTCTGCGGCGCCGCGCAGAGCGACACGCCGCTCGCGGGCACGAACGGGCTTCTCGTGGCGGAAGGCTGGATCACGCCGCTCTCGACGAACGGCGTGGACGGGCTCGCGGTGGAGTTCGCGGGCGGCGGCATCCGTCTCGAACACCAGCCGTCCGATGCGGGCGTGGCGGCGTACGGCCTTTGGAACACGAAGTGGCCCGTCCCGTTCGCGCGGGCGGAGGGGATGACGGGCAAGGTGCCGGTGACGGTCGAGATGGGTGACCTGACGGACATGCCGGCTTCGGTCACGCGGTACGCCATCTGCACGGTCGCAGCCGACAAGGCGGACGGCGTGAAGGGGATGTTTGCGGTACAGACACCGTTCAAAGGCTATGTGGCGTCCGTCGAGACGCGCGCGAATGCTGACGGCACGACGACGCTGCTCGCGGTGGTCAAGTACGGCGGCCTGACGATCACCATCCGTTGACGATTTGCCAAGAAGAAGGAACACGGAATGGTGCGCCAAGCGAAGCTCGGCAGAACTAACAGAATGAAAGGAATCTGTACGGCAAAGAAAACGACATGCCGACTGAAATTCGCGGACACCTACTACGGCGAGATGACGCACTACGGCCTCTACCGCCTCGCGTGGGCGGATGTGAGGAGAGCGCGGAATTGACAGAAAAAAATCGTATAATATACGCATAACAATCCAAGAAAGGTAGAAATCCATGGCAACAGGAAAAGCACTCAATGGAAAGCCGTATGCGGGAAATCCGCACGTACGGTTTGATGAGGGGGAAGTCGCATCGGCGGCAACGCCGAGGCGTGGGTCTCTACTCTACACGAGAAACAAGGTGGTAGCCGGCTTGTCGGCGATTTTTTGGGCGTGTTCAATGGCCTGTTCCGCGCAGTCGCCGTTCCCTGATGTCCGGTTCGCCGGTCGGCCCTTGACGGCGGAGCTGGCGTATGACTCAGCCTATCCGCTCAACCAGGTATGGCCGGGCTATGAGCGCCCGCTCCACCAGCGCAAGGTCGATGCGTTCGTCCAGTTCGACGTCACGGAGTCTGGCCGGCTGGAGCTTCCCCTGCCGGAGGGCGTGGACGCGGCGTCTGTACGCGTGCGGCCGATGAGCCGCGCGCCAGGTCGCGTCGATGGACGGCGGATCGTGTTTGACATTACGGCCCCCGAGCAGTTCGTGGTCGAGTTCGGCGAGGGACGTCCCCAGCTGCACGTGTTCGCCAACCCGCCGTTCCGCTATCGGCACGTGCCGGGCGAGATCTACTTCGGCCCGGGCGAGCACGAGGCGGGGCTCATCTGCCCGACGAACGGACAGACCGTCTGCCTGGATGCGGGGGCGACCGTGTACGGCGCGATCCTCATGGAGAACGTCACGAACGTGACCGTCACGGGAAGGGGCATCCTTGACTCCTCGCGCATCCGCCGCGTCAGCTCGGACGGACGTTACCTGCGCACGCTCTCCGCCGAGGACCGGTCGGCGCTCCGCGACGTGACGGCGCTCATGTGCCGCGGCTGCGCGCACGTGCGCGTCGACGGAATCGTCTTCCGCGACTCGCCGTTCTGGATCCTCATCTTCCGCAACGGGTGCCAAGATGTCCGGATCGACAACGTGAAGACGGTCGGGCAGTGGCGCTACAACTCCGACGGGATCGACATCTGCGGCTGCCAGGACGTGACGATGCGCAACTCGTTCATACGCTCCTTCGACGACAGCTTCGTCGTGCGCGACGGGGGGGCGGGGCGCGAGGGCGGCACATGCCATGTCCTGCGCAACGTCACGTGCGAGAACTGCATCCTCTGGTGCGACTGGGGGTACAACTTCAAGGCGCAGCTCACGGGCGTGCGCGGCGCGCGGATCGAGGACGTCACGGTGCGCAAGTGCGTCTTCGCCAACGTCAGTTCGGGCGGTATCATCGTGGCGGCGCGTCCCGGCGGGCCGGAGGGCGTCGTCCGGGGCGTGACGGTGGAGGACATCGAGTACGACGTGCCCGCGCCGCGCTACAGGAACCAGTACCAGAAGAAGGAGAACCCGGCGGAGGCGTTCATGCCGAAGCCGATGCCGGCGCTCAGCCTCTTTGCCGTGTACAACTACGATCTCTCTCGCGTCGACGTCTCGAAGATCAACCTGCTGTTCGACCGGCTGGCGTTTCGTCGGTTCCGCGTGTTCGGCGAGGCCGTGCCGTATACGGGCACGTTCCGCCTCACGGCAGGGCACGAGGAGGTGCGCGACCTCGTGATCGAGGACCTGCCGCCGGACGTGTCCATCACGCGCAAGGCCACGTTCGTGAACGCGCGGTGGGCGTCCCAGTAAAGCGGCGAGTGGGGGATGGCGGCCGCGACGGGGCGCGGCCCTCCCGCATGGAGAGCCGCCATCTTGGCGGCGCTACTGGGACAACGGGCGTCTCGCCCGTTGCGGGAGGGTCGCAGTTTACTGCGACCGCATCCATCCCTGGGAGGGTCGCGCTCCCGCGCGACCGCCGCACTGGGCTACACCAGACGCACCCTGATCGTGGTCGTCTGGGCGCGGGTGCCGGACTGGCCGCCGTGCGAGACGAGCGTGAACGTGATGTTCTGGTTCGGCGTCGCGCCAACGAACTTGTTCGCCGTCGCGACCGCGAGCGACGTGCCGTCGGCGGAAGGCGTCGCGGCCGAGGTCAGGTCGAGCGTGTGGGTCGCGCTTTCGCCGTCCACGTAGTCGACCGTGAGCGAGTCGCCGTCGATCAGGAACAGGTTCGCGCCGTCGATCCGGCAGTCACTGCTCCTGCTGAGCACGCCGTCGGGGTTGTCGTCGTCCGTCAGCATGTCCATGCGGACGGGCGGCCCCTCGGGCTCCGGCTCCGGATCGACCACGCGCAGGTACTTGACCTTGCGGAAGGAGGTCTGGAGCGGGCCGCCGGCGTCGCCCGCGCGGCTCTTGACGACGAGCTTGTAGTCGCCGCCCGGCAGCAACTCGGCGGTGTGCGCCTTGAAGAGCTGCTTGGAAACGACCTCGTCGATCACGAGCTGGAACGTGGTGCCGAGCGCGTTCTCCAGGTACACCGTGGCGCCCTCGTCGGTGAGCACCATGTTGAACCCGGCCACGCGGAACACGTGCTGTCCGTGGATCAGGTTCATCGGGCGCTCCTCGGCGAGGTCCATCACGTTGTCCACGCGGAGCTTCGTCACGGACTCGTCCGTCACGATCACCGGCACGGTGTCCGTGAGGTCGAGCTGGATCGCGTCGTCAAGGCGGAGCGCGAGCTCCAGCGAGTTGCGCTCCGGGTCGAACGCGGCGTCGGCCGTGGGGAACGACCCCTTGATGACGGCGCAGATCACGCCGATGTCCGTGTGGACGCGCACGAGGCCCTCGCGTTCGAGGTCCTCCAGCGCCTGGAACGCGCCGTCGAGGATCGCGATCACCTGGATCGCGGGCAGCCCGCACTTCGCGCCGATGGCGGACGCGAACGCGGCCAGCGCCAGCGTCTCCTTGGCGATGTAGTTGCCGAGATACGGCGCAACGGCACTCGTCGCGCTCGTGTTCTCGTGGATCACAATTTCATGTCTAGCCATTTTCTTTAACCTTTCATTTGCTTTTTCGTTTTCTAACCATTTTCTGGTTTGTTGGTTTGTTGGTTTATTGGTTTTCTGGTTTGTTGGTTGTTGGCTTTGGTGACCGGACATGCTATACTGTTGCCAAGGAGATTCTATGGCAACAGTCAAGACATATCGCGATCTGGAGGTCTGGCAGAAGGCCATGGCCTTCGTGGAGGATGTCTACAAAACGGTAAGGACATTCCCGCGAGAGGAACAATACGGCCTGTCGGATCAAATCCGTCGTGCCGCAGTGTCAATGCCGTCTAACATCGCAGAAGGTTTTGGCAGAGATTCCAACGCCGAATTCCTGCGGTTTCTTTCCATCGCGCGAGGTTCTCTCTATGAGGTGTCCACGCAACTTGAGATCGCCCATCGGATCGGATTTCTTCCTTCCAGAACGGGGCTGTATCCCCAAATCGTCTCAATAGGCAAGATGTTGAACACCCTGCGGAGGCGACTTATCGATTCACCCAAACGACCTGTAAAACCAACCAACTAA
>JAFRNO010000494.1 GCA_017430155.1 Kiritimatiellia bacterium
GTGACGCCCCTCTACCATGCCTTTCCCGCCGACGACGGCAGCCGCCTTCTTTTGCTGAACGCGGAGACCTACCAGCGCCTCGGCCTCAGGCTCGCCGCCCTCGCGCGGGCAGAGGAATTGCGCAATGTCATCTCCGGCGCGCGCGTGCGCGAGCTGAAGGCCGCGTTGCCGGGCGTCTACCCCGACGTGCTGAAAATCGTTCCTTATTTCCACAAATGGCAGTTGCCGGCGGCGGACGGCGACGACTTCGCCGTGAACGGCCTCCGCTACCTGGCGACGGCGCTGAAGGACCTGCCCGTGGAGCTGCTCGGGCGGCAGCGTCTGCGTTTCCCCGCGGAGCGGGAGGGCGGCTTCGCGCCGCTGGACGGCGACGTGCCGCTCGCGGAGGTATTTCGGCTCATGCAAATCCAGTTTCCGAAGGAGTACGCGCTATGCTGCTCGTGAAAAAGGACACGTTCACGCTTGAAACGACCTCGCGCCTCGTGAAGGCCGCGGACGTCGCCGCCGTCGCGCGGATCGACGAGGTGATGGAGGCCGCCCGCAAGGAGGGCTACGAGAAGGGCCTCCAGGACGGCAAGACGGAGATCACGATGCAGAAGCTCGACCTCCTCGAAAGTTCCGTCCAGTACATGGAGAGTGTGGAGGACACGATGTGCGGCATCGTCCTCAAGGCCCTGCGCAAGTGTGTGGACGAGATCGGCGACGAGGAGCTCGTGGTGCAGGTCACGAAGAAGGCGATGCGCGCCGTCGTGCGCAACCAGCAGCAGATCACGGTGCGCGTGAACAGCCGGATGGTGCCCGTGGTGAAGGCCCGGATGCAGGACGTCCTGAGGGATTTCCCCTCGGTCAACTTCATGGAGGTCGTCGAGGACGACAAGCTGGACGGCCGCACGTGCGTGGTGGAGACGGCCGCCGGCACCGTGGACGCGTCCGTCGACGCGCAGATCGCCGCCATCGAGAAGTCAATCAGGAAGCATTTCGCGAAGTAGGAAATGGGATCGTTCGACTATATCACGCAGGTCTTGGACCGTGCCGTCGAGGATGCGCAGCCCATCGAGGTGAAGGGCCGCGTGATCCAGGTCGTCGGCACGATCATCAAGGCCGCCGTGCCGGGCGTGAAGGTCGGCGAGGTGTGCATCCTGCGCAATCCCTGGGAGGACTACGAGGTCCTGGCGGAAGTCGTCGGATTCACGCGCGAGGCGGTGCTGCTGACCTCACTCGGGCAGATGATCGGCATCTCGGCCCAGACGGAGGTGATCCCCACGCGGCGCATCCACATGGTGCCCGTGGGCTATTCGCTGCTCGGACGCGTGCTGGACGGCCTCGGGCATCCGCTCGAGTCGGACGAGAAGGGCCCCATCCGCCCCGACGCCTACTACCCCGTGTTCGCCGACCCGCCGAGCCCGCTCCACCGCCGGATCATCTCGAAGCCCCTCTCCCTCGGCGTGCGCGCGCTCGACGGCATGCTGACCTGCGGCGAGGGCCAGCGCATGGGCATCTTCGCGGCTGCGGGCGGCGGCAAGTCCACGCTCATGGCGCAGATCGTGCGCAACACGAGCGCGGACGTGACGGTGCTCGCGCTCATCGGCGAGCGCGGGCGCGAGGTGCGCGAGTTCATCGAGAAGGACCTCGGCCCCGAGGGCATGCGCAAGAGCGTGGTCGTGTGCTCCACCTCCGACCGCAGCGCCATGGAGCGCCTGAAGGCCGCCTACGTGGCCACGTCGATCGCCGAGTTCTTCCGCGACAAGGGCGAGAAGGTGCTGCTGCTGATGGACTCCGTCACGCGCTTCGGACGCGCCCAGCGCGAGATCGGCCTCGCGGCCGGCGAGCCGCCCACGCGGCGCGGCTTCCCGCCGAGCGTGTTCTCGGAGCTGCCGAAGCTGATGGAGCGCGCGGGCAATTCGGACAAGGGCTCGATCACGGCGCTCTACACGGTGCTCGTGGAAGGCGACGACATGACGGAGCCGATCGCGGACGAGACGCGTTCCATCCTCGACGGACACATCATCCTCTCGCGCAAGCTCGCCCAGAAGAACCATTACCCGGCCATCGACGTGCTCCAGAGCGTGTCCCGCTGCCAGAGCGCGATCATCGAGAAGGACCACAAGGCCGCGGCCGCGAAGCTGCGCGAGATCCTGGCGAAGTACGCGGAAGTGGAACTGCTGCTGAAGATCGGCGAGTACCAGAAGGGCGCGGATCCCTCCACGGACGAGGCAATCGCGAAGATCGACGCGGTCAACGGCTTCCTGCGGCAGGGCCTGCAGGAGCGGCCGAGCTACGAGGAGACGATTTCAAAGCTGAAACAGGTGGTGTCGTAATGGCGTACGCACTCGAGAGCATGCTGCGCATCCGCGTGATGCGCGAAGACCGGGCGGGGAAAGACCTCGTCGCGGCCCGGCATGCCCGCGAGGCCGCCCAGACGGAACTCGACGCGCGCAAGCGGAAGCTGCACGCCTACGCGCAGACGAAGGAAGTGCGTCGCGACCGGGTGTTCGACACGATCATCGGGCGCCCCGTGCCGCGGGACGAAATCGACCGCGTGCGGACGGCCATCTCGCAGATCGACGAAGAGGGCGTGCTGCTGACGGACGGCGTCCGCCGCGCCGAGGCCGACCTGGAGACGAAGGAACAGGAGACGGACAAGGCGCACGGCCGCTTCGTCGCCGCCGTCAAAGAGCGGGCGAAAGTGTCGCAGCACAGGGAAATCTGGATGGAGGAGGATCGGCGGATGCAGGAACTGCGCGCCGATGCCGAAATGGAAGAGTTCACAGGAAGGAAAATGACCGATGACGATTCCGATGACTTCGATTGACGCGGTTTCGACTTCCGCGATGCGGGACGGGGCCAATCAGATGTCCGATACGCCTCTGGCGGTCGTGGCAGGCCAGGTCCTTGAACAGGGCAAGGCGTTCCAGGCCGCCGTGGAACAGTTCCAGCAGGCAATGGCCGAGTTCGATGAAGTCGGTGTCGCGGTCGCGACAAGCGCGACCCTCCCCTTGGGAGAATCGGCGTCTCGCCCTGTGCCAACGGACGTCCCCTTGGGAGAAGCGGCGTCTCGCCCTGTGCCAACGGATGCCCCCTTGGGAGAAGCGGCGTCTCGCCCAGTGCCAACGGACGTCCCCCTGGGAGAAGCGATGTCTCGCCCTGTGCCAACGGACGTCCCCTTGGGAGAAGCGGCGTCTCTCCACTTTACCGAGGCAACGGACGCCCCCTTGGGAGCAGCGACGTCTCGCCCAGTGCCAACGGACGCCCCCTTGGGAGAAGCGGCGTCTCTCCGCTTTACCGAGGCAACGGACGTCCCCTTGGGAGAAGCGGCGTCTCGCCGCTTTACTGGGACAACGGACGTCCCGTCCGCTGAGGTCGCATCGAGCGCGCCTCTCCCGTTGAGAGGGGATGGCGACATTGCCGTCGACACCCATGATCGCGAAGAAGCTGAAACTCCCGTGGTGCTGCAGGCGGCTCCCCTCGCCATCACACCTACGATCCAGGCGGTCGACGCCCAGAACGTGGCAGTCGAGCCGGTCCAGGTCGTCGCCGCGCGCGTCGCCCATCGGGTGGTGGCGACGCCGGCGCAGGTGCTGATCGAGGCGGCGGCCGCGGTGGCGGACACGATCGTCGTGTCGCCGGGACTTCTGCGCGGGTCCGGCGAAATACAGGTCCAGCTCCGCCCTGACGTGCTGGAGGGCACGGTCATCCACATCTCCACGACGGCGCCGGGCGCGTTGGCCGTCCAGTTCACGCCCACGACCGAGAACATGGCCGCGCTGCTGGAGAAATGCGCGCCGCAGCTCGTCACCTACCTTTCCGAGCGCGTCCATAACTTCCAGGTCGCCGTCAACGTGAAGCGCGACGACAAGTTGAAAGGGTGAAGTCCGTGAAACCGATTGACCTTTTATCTGCATTGGATGCATATGCGGGGCTGGGACCGCTGGAGATCCTGTCGCACCCGGCTTGGGGCATTCCGGTTCAGTGGAACGGCGAGGCCGCCGTCCTGCGCGCGGATGCCGAGGTGCCCGCCGAAACGCTCAACCTCTCGGTCCGGCTGGGCGAGGAGTCCTGCGTGCTGGGACTGGTCCCGTCGCCGGCGACCCCCGAACTGGCCAAACTCTTCCCGGCGCGCGATCAAGTGCCGCCGCCGATCCTGCTGGCCGTCGCCGAGAAAGAGGCAGGCCCGCTCTTCCAGATGCTTGAAAACGCCCTCCGGCGCGAACTCTCCGTGCAAGGGCTCGCCGATGCCCCCGCCGAGGGTGCGCGCGCCTTTGGGGTCGGAGACATCACCTTCACCCTCACGCTCACCGACGCGCTCATCCGCGAACTCGGCGACCTGAAGCGCCTGGACTGCGCGCATCCCTCGATCGCCGAGACCAAGGTCTCGACGGAGGTGGAATACGCCGTTTTCGACCTCTCGGCCGAAGAGGA
>JAFRNO010000495.1 GCA_017430155.1 Kiritimatiellia bacterium
GCACCACGCCGAAGTCGAGCTTCGGCTGGCTCTTGTAGAACCCGTGCGCCGTGCCGAACGCGATGGCGAGCGCGTCCACGCCCGTCTCCGCGCAGAAGGACTTCGCCTCGGCGGGGACGGTGTAGAAATCCTCCGGCCGCGCGGGCGCCGCGCCCTCCCCGGCGGAACCCGCCTCGGGGGTCGCGAGGCGGCCGAGTTCGGCCTCCACGTCCGCGCCCATCGCGTGCGCGGCCGCGGTGATGCGCCGCGTCACGGCGAGGTTCTCCTCGTAGGGGAGCGCCGAGGCATCGATCATGATGCCGGTGAAGCCGAGGTGCAGCGCGCGGTAGCACATCTCCGCGGTCACGCCGTGGTCGAGGTGCACGCACACCGGCACCTTCGCCGCGCGCGCCGCCGCGAGCATCGCGGGGCCGACGAGCGAGATGTCGTTGAACACGTTGTGCACCTCGGCGTGCGCGATGATCACGGGACGGTTCAGCTCCTCCGCCGCGCCGATCACGGCGCGGATCGAGTCGAAGCCCGTGCCGTTGAACATTCCGATGGCCGTCTTGTCCGCCTCCGCGAGGCGCAGAATCTCCTTCAATCCCACGAGCATGGTCAGGCCTCCTCTCCTGCAATGCGCGTGACGCGTTCAGTTTTTTCCTTCTGGACCATTTCGTCTCCTTCTGGTGTGACGACGCGGATTCGCGTCGGTTGGCGGAAAGTATAGCACAATCCGGCCCGCTCGGCTAGTCCGCCCGCACTCCCCGCCCCGCGCGCGACCGCGCAATTCACTCGGCGGGATAGTACGGGAGGAGCGACACGTAGTTCAGACCGAGCTCTTCCCCTTCTTGAGCCTGTTCGTTGCTGAAAGATATCTCCGTCTCAGGGGCGGTGGCGGTGAAGACGATCTGGCCGAGATTGACGCGTGCGCAGTCGTTGTTGGCTGCATACCGTCCCTTGACGCGTTTGTCGACGTGCGTCCAGATGAGCGCTTCGTCCACCGCGGCGCCCGCTCCCGCAGAGGCGGAAATGGCGAACTTGCGCGGCGCCATGCGCTTCGCCTTGACGTCCTTCACGTCGAACGCCGAGTAGCGCAGACGGTACTTGCGCCCCGGCACGAGACCCTTCGCCTTCTGCGAGAGCGTCGCGAAGGAATCCTTTCCGCGGGACAGCACGGCGAACGTGTCGCCGACGCCGCCGTTCCCGCCCCAGCGGTTCTGGCTCGCCTTCGCGAAGCCGGCGAACGAATCCGCGCGCACGGCGCAGTTTGCGGTCCACGGCTCGAGCGACCCGCGGAAATCACCGTTGAGGATGTGGTCTGGACGATACGTGAAGCCGTACTTCGCGGAGAGCATGTCCTTCCTGCCCTCCACCACGTAGTGGCGCATGAGCGCGAAGCTCCAGCGGTGAAGCTCCTCGTCGGCGTAGTAGCTGCCCCAGTACCCGATGGACCCGAGTCCGTCGAACGCCGGATCGTTTGCGGCCAGGTTGACCTGCATGTCGAGGTAGTACTTGAAATCCACTTCCGGATGGTGGGCGAGCGAGAGAATGGGCAGCTGGTTGAAGTTGCCGAATGCGATGCACGACGACCCGATCGCCAGCGGATACGTCTTGCAGTAGCGCACGAGCGTGTCCTTGACGTAGTTCTCCAGATACTTGCGCGCTTCCTCCTCCGTCTCCTTGGTGCGGCAGTACGCCTCGAACAGGACCTTACCCTCGCCGAGTGACGCGTTTACGGACGTCGCGAAGAAATCCTCGTCGACGACTCGATTGAACGGCTTCCCCACGATCCACGTGAAGATCGCCCGCGTCGGCAAGGCGGAAAGTTCGTATGCCTTGAGTCCGCCCGTGTAGTCGACGATGCTGCCGGGATTGTGCAGGAACTGTTCGTCGCACGTCACGCCGGAGTAACCTTCCTTGTTCATGCCCGCCGCGCCGTTCAGCCGTTTCACCAGCTCCTCGGACGACACGCCGACCGTGCCGAGATTCGCCAGCCAGCGGTAGCCGCGCGCGTGGAATCCCGGCAACTGCTCCTTCGGCACCGAACCGCCGTTCTGGGTGGTCACGGCGGGAAGGACGTACTTCTCCTGGAACGCCCAGTCGTACGGACCATTCTCCTTGACGAAACTGTTGGCGCCGGGACAATAGTTGAAGATGTCGGCGATCATCCTCACGACTACGTCTCCGACCGGTCCGCTCACGGCGATTTCGTGCCGACCGGCCCGCGAGAGGCGGAACGTCTCGCCGCGCGGCGTATTCGGGGAAACGACCTCGCGTCCGTCGAGCCGCACCGTCGAGCCGCGCGGCGACGCAATGAACAGCCAGCTGTCGCGGTAAACGTCGAACGGAAAAGTTTCCGTTTCCGCGCCGGCGCGCCGCGCGCGAACGAGTTCGGACGTGAGGTTGTTGAGCCGACGCCCCTTCTTCAGTTCGCGCGGCACGTCCCGCAGAGCATAGCGATGCCGTTCGGTGAAGACGCACTCGCCGGTGGACCTCCGCTCAATCGAAACCGCAAACACGCCCTGGGTCGGCGCGGCTGCGTCTGGAACCGCGAGCCGGATGCCCCCATTCAGCGCAAGCGGCGCGCGCGACGCGCCAGACGCCCCTTCCACCTCCAATACGGCCTCGAAGTCGTTCTCCGTCGTTCCCTTGGGAAGGTAGCCGAAGAAGCGGAACTCGACAGTCGGGTCGTAGAGCGGAATCCTTCCGAGAATGGGACTGAACGGAATCAGCCGCGGTTTCGACTGGATGGCGA
>JAFRNO010000496.1 GCA_017430155.1 Kiritimatiellia bacterium
GCGGGAGCGGCAGCGGACGAGATGGTATGGGCTGGTCGAAGTTCATTTCTCTGCCATCAGTTTCTTGATGCGGGCGCGAATCGCCTTGAGCATCTTCGCGGGTTCGTCAAGGTTCTTCACGGCGTCCTCGAGGGGGCAGAGGCCGTCGCGCTTTCGGTTGAGGATCTGCGGGACCATCTCGTCGGCCGTGGCCGGAACGTCCTGCTCGGCAAGGAAGGCCTTCGCCGTCTCGCTCATCAGGAGCCCGTGCACGCGCGCGGCGCCGCCGTCGAGGGCGATCGCGGCCGCGGCGCGGCCGACTACCTTGTCGACCACCCAGGCGCCCTTCAAGACGTCGGGACGGAAATCGTGCAGGCGCAGCAGCGGCTTCACTCCCGGACCGTTCGGCTCGATCGCCACGATCACGCCGTCCTTCACGAGCACGGCCCCCGCCTCGTCCCTGCGGATAAGGGAAACCGCCTCGGCAAGCACGTCCTGCTCCGACATCGGACGTATCTCGCGGTGCTGCAAGAGCCCCTCCACGGTCATGGCGGGCAGGGGGCGCGCGGGGCAGAGGTGCTCGCAGGCGCCGCACCCGATGCAGGCCGTCTTGTCGACGACGGGAATCTTGGGCGCGTTCGGGTCCTTTTCGTCCATCGGCACGCGCACGATGGCGCGGACGGGGCAGTGCGCCTCGCAGGCCGAGCAGTTCACGCCCTCTTGCGCGGCGATGCAGCGGTCCATGTGCCAGACGGCCTGGCCGACGTGGATCGTCTTCTTCTCGGCGGGCGTGATGCGGCGGATGGCGCCCGCCGGACAGACCTCGCCGCACTTGACGCATTCCGGACGGCAGTAGCCGTGCTCGAAGCCCATCTCCGGCTGGAAGCAGCGCAGAACCCCCTTCGACGGCCGCAGCACGTTGTTCGGGCACACGTCGACGCAGAGCTGGCAGCCCACGCACCGGAGGGAGAAGTTGCGGTGGCCGCGGCTCCCCGGCGGCACGATGGGCGTCTGGCGCGTCGCGACGCCGGGCGCCGTGACGTCGGCGATCCCGCCGTCCGTGAGCTTGTCGTCTTCGCCTTCGGCGAACGCCGCGCCGACGACGGCGCTCGTGCCCGCCGCGACGAGGAATCCGCGGCGACTTACCGTTTCCATGTGATGGCTCCCTTCGGGCAGACGGCGGAGCAGTCGAGGCAGCTCACGCACTGGGTGTGGTCGATCGCCTTCACGTCGATGTGGATGCAGTGCGCGCGGCAGATCCGCTCGCAGAGACGGCAGCCCACGCAGGACGACGCGTCGATGTGCGGACGGAACCAGGCGAACTTCGCGAGCGCGCCGAGCATCGTGCCCACGGGGCACACCGTGTTGCACCACGTGCGCCCGCGCCATGCGGCGAGGGCGGCGATGAACGCCAGCACGCTGGCGGCGGCCAGCGCGAACCCGCTCGCGGGCACGACGACCTCCAGGACGCGCGTGAAGCTCCCCTCGGCGCCGTCGGCCCACGCGGCGATCGCATCCGCATGCCGGCAGGCCTTGACGAGCGGCGTAAGGCAGAACGACACGAACCGCGCGTAGATGGCGTAGGGGTCGAGCCACGTGAAATGGAGGCCGAGGAACCCGCCGGCGGCGAATCCGAGGAGGATGCCGAGCCGCGTCCAGCCTTGAATGGCGGACAGCACCGGACCGCCGGGCCTCGCCTTGAATCTCCGGTCGCGCCAGCGCCCGAACGTGACGAGGCGCACGAGGTCCTGGAAGACGCCGAGCGGGCACAGCACGGAACAGTAGACGCGCCCGACGAGCAGCGTGGCCACGAGGAGGAACACGAGCATCAAGGCAGAACCGGCGAGCAGGGCCGGCATGAACTGGACCTCCCGCAGCCACGGGAACCAGCCGGCGACGGTGCCGGTGAAGTCAAGGAACGTGGCCGTGAGCGCGAGCAGCATGAGAACGCCCAGCACGAGGCGCAGGACGGCCAGGAGACGGAAGACGTTCTTACGCACGGCCATTCCTCCTGAGGGTTTCGACGAAACGGTCCACCTTGCGGATCATCGCGGGAATGTCGATTCCCTGCGGACAGTGCGGCGCGCAGCGTCCGCATCCCGTGCAGCGCTCCGCGCGCCGGAGCTTGTTGAACATGCGCTCGTACTCGATGAGGAAACGGCGCCGGTTCGCGGCGTAGTCGGGAGCGGAGGGGTCGTCGGGCAGGCGGTCCTCGACGAGCGCCTCCTCCCAGAACCCGAACAGGGCCGGGATGTCGAGCCCGTAGGGACAGGGCATGCAGTAGTTGCACGCCGTGCAGGGGATCGTGTCGTCGGAAAGGAATGCGTGCGCGGCGCGCTCGAGCGTGTCGAACTCGTTGCGCCCAAGCGGACGCAGCGGCGAGTAGGTGTTGACGTTCTCCTTGATGTGCTCGAGGTAGGTCATGCCGCTCAGCACGGTGAGGACGCGCGGATGGGACCCCGCGAAGCGGAACGCCCACTGGGCGGGCGTGGCGGCGGGGTCGAGCGGCGCGAGCCTGCGCATCACGCGCTCGTTCACGCGCGCGAGGCGTCCGCCGAGGAGCGGCTCCATCACGACCACGGGGATGCCACGCTCGTCGAGCAGGTTGTAGAGCGTCTCGGCGTTGACGTTGCGCTTGTTGACCTCCTGGGCGTGGTGCCAGTCCACCCAGTTGAGCTGGATCTGCACGAAGTCCCAGTGGACCTTGTCGTGCAGCGAGAGGGCGTGGCGGAACACGGCCTCCTGCCCGTGGAAGGAGAAACCGAGGTTGCGGATGCGCCCAGCCTCGCGCTCCTTGAGGAGGAAGTCGAGGATGCCGTTGTCGATGAAGCGCGCGTCGAACAGCTTCAGCGCCTTCGGCCGCGTGGCGCCGCCGCCGATGGAGTGGAGGAGGTAGAAGTCGAGATGGTCCGTGTGCAGCAGCCTCTTCGAGGTCTCGTACATCTCCCGCGAGGCCTCGAACGACTGCGTCTTCGCGTTGAAGTTGGAGAGTTTCGTCGCGACGAGCCACTTCTCGCGGGGGTGCCTCTCGAGCGCGTCGCCGAGCACCTTCTCGCTTTCGCCGCGGCAGTAGACGGGCGACGTGTCGAAGTAGTTCACCCCGTGGGAGATGCAGTAATCGACGTGGCGCTGGACCATGTCCGAGTCAATGGGGGCGTTGGAGCCGCCGTGGCGGGCGTTGGCGTGGCTGCCGTCGACCGTTGGGAAGCGCATCGCCCCGTAGCCGAGCAGGCTCACCCGCTCGCCGTGCGGTCCCGGACGCGTCGTGATCGCGGGAGACGCGGCCGCCGAAGCCGCCGGAGCCGGCGGGTTCACGAGCGCGGCGAAAAAGGACCGCCTGTTCATTTGCGCGACTCCAGCTGGTGGGGCAGGTAGCCGTCCGCGCAGGCGAGCGCCACGAAGAAGAGGCTCAGCGTGGCTCCCGAGCGCAGGGGCGCGTCGGCCACCGCGTGGAAGGCCATGGCGAAACAGCCGATCAGGATCCAGAAGACGCCGGGCGGCAGGCAGTAGATCGCACGCGGGCTGGACGGCGCGTTCTCGGGCGAAAGGAAGCGCGCCGCGCGGTAGAGGCGGCCCCAGTCGCGGAAGATCGGCACGAGGAGGCAGAAGTAGATTCCGACCAGGCAGCCGAGGCCCACGACGCCGTGCTCGCAGAGAAACTGGAGATAGTCGTTGTGGACGTTCGCCGCGCCGGTGGCGAGCGGCGACTTCAGTTCCTCCTTGAGCTGGTTGAGGTAGAGGTGCTTGTACCCCCACCCGCCGCAGCC
>JAFRNO010000497.1 GCA_017430155.1 Kiritimatiellia bacterium
ACATTGGAAAGTCGAAATGTGAATGTGGGGAGATAGAGGAAGATGAGAAGACTCCTGCAGTTCAAGTAGGACATCCTCATGGGGCGCATGGACGAGAAGGGCGAGTGTTGGCAGGTAGCGGCCGTAACGGGCGGGACGCCCGTTGCCCCCTCCATACGGTCGCGACAAGCGCGGTCCTCCCGCTGTGGTGGATTGCGGGGAGGGCGGGATTCTGCTATAATTCCGCCACATGAATGAGAAGGAGACTGTGGCGCGGGAGGACATCGCGCTCGTGATTCCCGTCTGCGATCCGGACGCGGAACGCTTCCCGCCGCTTGTCCGCAGGCTCCGCGAGGATTTCATGCATGTTGTGGTGGTGGACGACGGTTCCGCGCAGGGGCGCGAGGCGTTTGATGCCGTGCGCGACGACGTGGACGAGGTCCTTGTCCATGAGGCGAACCGCGGGAAGGGCGCGGCGCTCCGCACCGCGTTCGCATGGGTGCAGACGAACCTGCCACGCGTGGCGGGCGTGGTGACGGTGGACGGCGACGGACAGCACGATCCCGAGGACGTGCGGCGCGTCGCGGAGGCGCTGGCGGAAGGACCGGCCCAGGGCCTTGTTCTCGGCGTGCGCATGTTCGCAGGTGACGTGCCGTTCCGCAGCAAGCTCGGCAACTTCTGGACGCGCGGGCTGTTCCGCATGTTGACAGGGCTTGCCGTGAGCGATACGCAGACGGGGCTGCGGGGCATCCCGTCCGCGCTCCTTCCGCGTCTTCTCGCGATTCCCGGCGACCGCTACGAGTACGAGATCCGCATGCTCGCCGACGCGCGCCGCCATCCCGCGCCGCCGCGCGAGGTGCCCATCCGCACGATCTACCTCGACGGCAACGCGACGTCGCACTACCGTCCGCTCCGAGACACCTTCCGCACGCAGCTCGCCCTCTGGGGCTCGCTGTTCCGCCGTAATTACATAACCTGAGCCCGCCATGCACTACACAGAGACACCCGAAGGCATCATCCTCAACGTCAAGGCCCAGCCGCGCAGTTCCCGTGCGGGGATCGACGGCTTGCTCGGCGACGCCGTGAAGGTGCGCATCCGCTGCGCGCCCGTGGACGGCAAGGCGAACAAGGAATTGATCGAGACGCTTGCGGACGCCTTTGGCATCCCGAAGGGCGCGGTCGTGTTCAAGGGCGGGGAGACGTCGAAGACGAAGCGACTTCTCCTGCGCGGGGTCACCGCGCAGGCCCTCGCCGCCGTTCTTGGATCGTAAGATGAAAGGAACAAAGATATGACGTTGTTTGCCGCCGCGAAGACGATGGTGGGCCTTGACTGGGCGATGGTCGGGCTGTTCTTCTTCGTGCTGATCCTGATCCCGACGCTTGCGAGCCGGAAGGGCGCGTCGAGCTCGAAGGAGTTCTTCCTCTCGGGGCGGTCGATGCCGTGGTGGCTGCTCGGAATCTCGATGGTGGCCGCCACGACCTCGACGAACAGCGCGAACCTCTTCACGGAGCTCATCCGCGACAAGGGCGGCATCAGCGGCAACTGGAAGTGGTGGGCGTTCCTCCTCACGGGGATGCTCACCGTGTTCGTGTACGCGAAGCTCTGGCGGCGGTCGGGCGTGACGACGGACATCGAGTTCTACGAGCTGCGCTATTCGGGGAAGCCGGCCGCGTTCCTGCGCTGTTTCCGCGGACTCTACCTCGGCGTGCTGTTCAACCTCATCGTGATGGCGTTCGTGACGCTCGGCGCGGTCAAGATCGGCGTGATCGTGTTCGGCGTCGATCCCTGGCTCATTTACGTGGTCACGACGATCTCGGCCATCGTCTACGCCGCGTTCGGCGGCTTGCGCGGGATGGTGTACACGGACCTCTTCCTCTTCGCGCTCGTGATGGTGGGCGCGGTCGTGTCGATGGTGTTCGCGCTCGGCCACGTGGGCGGGCTCCACAACCTCGTCGAACACGCCGCCGTGGCGCCGAAACTCAACTTCTTCCCGGACTTCGCCCATGCGGACGCCGACATGCTCATCATGATCTTCATCATCCCGCTCGCCGTGCAGTGGTGGAACGTGTGGTGGCCGGGCAGCGAGCCGGGCGGCGGCGGCTACATCGTGCAGCGGATGCTCTCGGCGAAGAACGAGAACCACGCCGTGGGCGCGGCACTCTTCTTCAACGTGATGAACTACGCGCTGCGTCCGTGGCCGTGGTTCATCGTGGGCCTCGCCTCCATCATCGTGTTCCCGCAGCTCGCGGACATCCGGAACGCCTTCCCGAAGGTGGACCCGTCGCTCGTGGGCCACGACATGGCGTACCCCGCGATGATGACGGTGATTCCGTCCGGCTGGTACGGCCTCACGGTCGCCTCGCTCATGGGCGCGCTCTTCTCCACGCTCGCGGCGCACATCAACATGGGCGCGAGCTACATCGTGAACGACTTCTACCGCCGCTTCGTGCGTCCGCAGGCCGGCGAGCGCGAGCTCGTGTTCGCGGGTCGCGCGGCGAGTGTGGTGCTGATCGTCACCGCGTGCGCGCTCGCGCCGTTCATGCAGTCGGCGCGCGTGGCGATGGACCTCACGATGCTCATCGGCGCGGGGACGGGCCCGATCTTCCTCCTCCGCTGGTTCTGGATGCGCATCAACGCGTGGAGCGAGGTGGCGGGGATGGTGTCCTCGTTCCTCGCGGCGGCGTTTCTCCTCTTCGTGTGGCCCGCCTGCGGCGGCGCGCCGCTCGCGGACTGGGTGCAGCTGCTCGTCGTGATCGGCGTCACCACGGTCTCGTGGCTCGCGGTCACGTTCCTCACGGCGCCGACGGAGCCCGGGACGCTCAAGCACTTCCGCGACACGGTGCGCGCGCGCGGACGCGACGTGGGGCTCGGCGTCCTGTGCATGTTCCTCGCCTCGGTCGCGATCTTCGTGTTCATGTACGCCGTGGGCGCGTGGATCTACGGCTGGTGGCTGAAGGCCGCGGTCACGACGGCGGTCTCCGCGCTCGTGTTCGGCGCGCTCGTGCTCGTCCTCCGCGCCCGCCCGCGGCCGCCTTGCGAAGACGGGGCGAAAATGGTATCATCTTGCTAACCCAACTTGAAAGGAAGCCCAAATGAAAGAACGATTCCTGCTCGCCGCCCTGGCGCTCGCCGCCGCGGGCGCGTTTGCGCGCCCGCCGAACTACGATGAGTCGAAGGTCGCCCCCTACGTGCTGGAGGACCCGCTCACCTTCGCGGACGGACGCAAGCTGAAGGACGCCTCCGAATGGCCCGCGCGCCGCAAGGAGATCCTGGAGATCTGCAGCACCACCGGCTGTGAGATCCAGGTGGTGCCCGGCATCTATCAACTGGTGAAG
>JAFRNO010000498.1 GCA_017430155.1 Kiritimatiellia bacterium
CACGTCAGTTAATAGTGAAGAGTTAAGAGTGAAGAGTGAGGGGAGCACTGTCTATTTCCTTATTTGGACCACTACACCATGGACCCTGCCTGAAAACCTGGCGATCTGCGCGGGTGCGAACATCGACTACGTGGCCGTGCGCGACCTGACCGATGCGGAGAGGCCAATCTACGTGATGGCCAAGGCGCGCCTGCCGCACATCTTCAAGAAACCCGAGCAGTACGAGCTCGTCTGGGAGGGGAAGGGCGACGCCTTGAAGGAGTCGGAGTACGAGCCGATGTTCCCGTACTTCGCGGACAAGAAGGCCGAGGGCGCGTTCCAGGTGCTGAACGACGATTACGTGACGACGGACGACGGCGTGGGCCTCGTCCACATCGCCCCCGCCTACGGCGAGGACGACTTCCGCGTGTGCAAGGAGGCGGGCATCACCGCGTTCGCCGATCCGCTCGACGACGCATGCGCCTTCACGGACGCCGTGCCGGAGTACAAGGGCCGCTTCTGCAAGGACTGCGACAAGGACATCATCAAGCGCCTGAAGGCCGAGGGCAAGCTCGTGCACCAAGCGACGATCGTCCACTCCTACCCGTTCTGCGACCGCACCGACACCCCGCTCATCTACCGTGCGATCGACGCATGGTACGTGCGCGTGGAGGACCTCCACGAACGCCTCGCAAAGAACAACGCCACCGTGCACTGGACGCCCGACTACGTGGGCGAGAAGCGCTTCGGCAACTGGCTCGAGGAGGCGCGCGACTGGAACATCTCCCGCAACCGCTTCTGGGGCAGCTGCATCCCCGTGTGGGTCAACGACGACGATCCCGCCGACATGATCTGCGTGGGCTCCGTGAAGGAGCTGGAGGCGCTCTCCGGCGAGAAGGTGACAGACCTCCACAAGCACTTCATCGACAAGATCGTGATCAAGAAGGACGGCAAGACCTACCACCGCACGCCCGAAGTGCTCGACTGCTGGTTCGAGAGCGGCTCCATGCCGTATGCCCAGCAGCATTACATGGGCGAGGGCGATGCCTCGGCGTTCTTCCCCGCCGACTTCATCGCCGAGGGCCTCGACCAGACGCGCGGGTGGTTCTACACGCTCATGGTGCTCGGCACGTGCCTCTTCGACAAGTCGCCGTACCGCAACGTGATCGTGAACGGCCTCGTGCTCGCAGAAGACGGCAAGAAGATGTCGAAGCGCCTCAAGAACTACCCCGACCCCACGAAGATGCTTGACACCTACGGGGCCGACGCGATCCGCCTCTACATGATCTACTCGCCCGTCGTGCGCGCCGAGAACCTGAAGTTCTCCGAGAACGGCGTGAAGCAGCTCATGCGCGACCTGCTCATCCCGTGGTGGAACGCCTATTCCTTCTTCGTGACCTACGCGAACGTGGATGGCTTCAACGACAAGGAAGTCGTCTACCCCGAGAGCGACAACGTGCTCGACAAGTGGATCGTCTCCTCCATGGAAACGCTGATCGCCGACGTGACGGCGGCGATGGACGCCTACGACCTGCAGCGCTCGGTGCGTCCGTTCGTGAAGTTCATCGAGGACCTCACGAACTGGTACATCCGCCGTTCGCGCCGCCGCTTCTGGAAGTCGCAGAACGACGGCGACAAGCTCTGCGCCTACCGCACGCTCCGCTACGTGCTCGTGCAGCTCGCGAAGGTGGCCGCGCCGTTCACGCCGTTCATCGCCGAGGAAATCTACCGCAACCTCAAGGGCGAAGGCGACCCCGAATCCGTACACCTGTGCGATTTCCCGACGGCGAACGCCGCAGCGCGCGACCTCGACCTCGAGCGGCGCATGGCCGACGTACAGGCCGTGGTGGAGCTCGGCCGCCGCCTCCGCGCCGACAACGACCTCAAGGTGCGCCAGCCGCTCTCCGTCCTCAAGGTGGCCGGCGGCGACGTGAAGGGGCTCGAGTCGCTCATCGAGGACGAGCTGAACGTCAAGACCGTGCAGTTCGTCGCGGACGAGACGGAGCTCTGCGACGTCTCCTACAAGGCGAACTTCAAGACGCTCGGCAAGAAGTGCGGCCCGAAGATGAAGGCAGTTGCCGCCGCCATCGCGGGAGCGGCGCCTGGCATCGCCGGGCTCGTTGTGCAGGGTTCGGGGGCGCAGCCCCCGGTCGTTGTCATCGAGGGCATCGAAATTGCCCCTGAGGATGTGCTTGTGAACCGCCAACCCAAGGCCGGCCTCGTGGTGGCCTCGGAAGGGCCGGTCGTGGTGGGCCTTGAGACGGCGCTCACGCCCGAGCTCGTGGCCGAGGGCCTCGCCCGCGAGTTCGTGAGCCATGTGCAGGCGATGCGCAAGGAGGCGGACTTCGAGGTGACGCAGCGCATCCGCGTGACGGTGGAGGCCGACGACGAGCTGAAGGCGGCCATCGAGGCGCACCGCGCCTACGCGACCGCCGAGACGCTCGCCGTCGCGCTTGATTTCGCCGCGTGCGGCGACGCGCCGTCCGTGGACCTCAACGGACATGCCGCGAAGATCCGCGTGGAGAAGGCCGAGGGGTGATGGGCGTCGACGCGTCAGCGGGGGCGTTCCGCCGTTACGGACTGTTCTTCCTGATCGCGCTCGCGCTCGGCTTCGCGCCGGGTCCGGACATCCTCTTCGTCTTCGCGCAGTCTCTTGCGCACGGCTGCCTGGCCGGCGTCTACGTGACGCTCGGCCTCTGCACGGGGATCTGCCTGCACGTCACGCTTGCCGCTTTTGGCGCGGGAACTTTCCTGAAACGGCACCCCCGTGCGTACAAGATCGTGACGCTTTGCGGGGCCGTGTACCTCGCATACCTCGCCTGGGGCGCGCTGCAGGGCGCGCGCGTGGTTGCCGTGGACGGTGCCGCGCCGCCCCCGCTGCCGCCGCTGCGACTCTACCTGCGCGGCATCGTGATGAACGTCAGCAACCCGAAGGTCATCCTCTTCTTCCTCTCGTTCCTGCCGCAGTTCATGTGCCCGGAGAAGGGGCGCCTCGTGCGCCAGTTTCTGACGCTCGGCGGGATTTTCATCCTCGCGACGCTGTTGGTCTTCAATGTCGTCGCGCTCTGCGGCGGCGCAATCGCCGGCATATTCGCCCAGTGGCCGTCCGCGCCGCGCTTCCTCCAGTACTTCACGGCGGTCGTCCTCTTCGGACTCTCCGCGTGGATCGCCTGGACAACCTGCCGCCCCACGCAAAGGTGATTTATGGTATACTAACGCCATCCAGAAAGAGGTGCCTATGAAACTTGACCCGACGAAGATGAAGGACTGGGAAATCGCCGAGGCGGCGGAAGAGACGCTGCGCCCGGCGGCGGAGCTCGCGGCCGAACTCGGCCTCGAGTCCGGCGAATGGACGCCCTACGGCGACGTGCTCGCCAA
>JAFRNO010000499.1 GCA_017430155.1 Kiritimatiellia bacterium
CAGTGACTATGACGATTGCAGCTTTTGCCGAGACGAGCCACAGCATTTATATCGGAGGTGCTGGTGGAAACGGCAATCCCATGGAGGGGTCCGTGGACGAACTCCGCGTGGAGAAGACCGTGCGTTCGGCGGACTGGATCAAGGCGTGTGCGTCCACGCCCGCGCTTGTCCACGACTACGACGAGGTGTACGAGTTGAAGTTCCCCGAATACGACCGCGACGCCGTGTTGCACGATTTTCCGACGATGGTGACGTTGTGCGACGGCCTTCCGGGACTTTCGGACACGATGAAGAAGGCGATCTACAATCGGTATCGGCTGCACTTCTTCACGGAGGACGGCACTGAGCTGTTCGCCGAACCGGAGACCGTTCCTGTCTCTGCGGGCTCGATCGGAACTTACTGGTTGAATCTGCCGGAGTTCGCCCGCGGCACCAAGGTGCGCGTGCAGGCGACGCCGACGCCGTGGCCCACGCTGACGCACTCGACCACGGCCGCCTACTCCACGAACATCTGGGGCGAGGCCTACTACCACGTGTGGCATCTCGCCTCTACGCTGTTCCGTTACGATTCAGCTTCCGGGCGGCCGCTCGATCTGGCGACGGCCCGGGGCTGGACGAACTACGCGGCGTCGGCGACAGGCCCGACGGGACGCTACGGCGCAGTCCAGACCGGATCGAACGCCGTCATCCACACGTCTATTGCCTCGGATGCCCGGGCGCTCACCAACCGCTTCACCGTCTCGTTCTGGGCGAAGAAGAGCGCGGAGGATTTCGCCAATCCGCGCAAGGGATACCTGTTTCTGATGCGGAACGACAAGTCCTCCCGGCAGATCGCCGTCATCACCGGCTACAGCGGCGACGGAAACGAGTTCAGGCTGTGGGACAGCTCGGCCGGAATCAGCTCGGCCGTCTCCACCTACTGCGTGTCCATCCCCGACGCGGACTGGCATCACTACGCCTTCACGTGCGACGGCGCGACCACGCGCACGTACCGTGACGGTGTGGAGGCGGCATCTTTTGCCTCCGCGTTCAACTTCAACCTGCCGTCGATCACGAACAATTGGGCGGTCACCGTAGGTGGCTCGACGACAAGGCCGCAGTCGTTCTACGGCCTCCTCGACGAGTTCCGCATCGAGACTGAGCCGCGTTCCGCCGACTGGATCTACGCCTCCTACCGCAACCAGCGGGGCGTGGTGCACGACCTTGCGAACCTTCCCGCTCCCGCGTTCGGCACGGAGCGTTCGGTTACGCCTTCCGCGCTGGACGCGCTTGACTTCACGGCGGATCTCGTCTGCAAGGTCGCGTCGGACGTGACATTCTACTACGGTCCCTCGGACGGCGGCACGTCTGCCGCCGGCTGGACGAACAGCCTGTCGCTTGGCGCGCGCGAGGCGGGCGCGCTCGTCACGACCGGGGCGGGGCTTGAGGAAGACCAGTGCGTCTGCGGACGGTTCCGCGCCGTGAACGCCTACGGCGAGGCGTGGTCGGCGCCGCTGGCCGGTCGGGCGTGGACGGAGCCGACCGGGCGTTTCGCGCGCATCGTCGTCACGAACCTCGCGGAGGGGGTGGCGCTGGCGGACTTTCCGCTGTGCGTCAAGCTGCCGGCGAGCGTCGGCCTGCCGGACGACCCTGCGGGGCTGCGCTTCGTCGACTCCAACGGCAACGCGCTGGCTTTCGAGATCGAGACGTGGGACGCGGCAGGCGAAAGCGTCGTGTGGGTGCGCGTGCCCAGCCTCGCGCAGGGGACGACCCTCCGCGCCCTCTGGAGCGCTACGACGGCGGCGCACGGCGCGGCGCACGCCGACACCGTGTGGAACTCCGAATACAAGGCCGTCTACCATCTGGCGTCGGGGAACGACTCCTCTCCCAACGCGCGGCATTTCGAGACCGACACGCTCAGCGTTGACGCGGCCGGTGCGGTCGGGCGCGGACGTTCGTTCGCGGGAACGGCTTCGAAGCACATGACACGGCATGCGCCGTGGTTGGCCGACCTTTCCGGCGCGTTCACCATCTCGGGATGGATCCGTCCGGCCGCGGATGCGACCGGGCAGGCATACATGATGCAGATGTACAACGACTATGCGCAGTTCGCCATCCTGTACAACTGGGACGGCGGGCGCGTGCTCCAGTTCTTCCATGGCTACGAAATGAACGCATACGGCAGCGGCGCCCAAGGCGAAGACATGCGCTACACGGCGTCGCCGATGACGATCCCCGACGACGGGGACTGGCACCACTTCGCCTATTCGTACGACCAGGAGGCGTTCAGCGTCTATCTGGACGGCGAGCTTCTGCGCTGCCTGCCGCGCGAATACGGCCTGGGTAGCGGGCAGCCCGGCCTGCAAAACGTCAACTTCGAACTGGGCCAGACGAGGGGAAGCGGCAATCGGTTCAAGGGCGATCTCGACGAGATTCGTTTCGAGTCCGCGCGGCGTTCCGATGCCTGGCTCCGCGCGTGCTATCTGAGCCAGAAGGGCGCGTTGGTCTCGGTGAGGCCTGAGTCGGCCGGATTCAAGATCATCTTCCGCTAGCCGCGTTTTCGCTTGCGCGGGGTGGGGGATTATGGTATTATCGCAACATTCATTGGCGATACTATACCGTTAAGGTGGATTGTCGCCCGTGATGTCACCGGAATGTCACCTAAAGGGAGCTAGAGATGAAAAGTGTGAAAATGCTCGCATGGGCGGTTGTGGCCGCGACAAGTGCGGCCCTCCCGGCCATGGCCGCGACGGTCACGATCAACGCGCCGGCGGGCACGTCCACGAACGTGACGCAGGCGTTCAGCGGCGCGACGACCGTCGCCGTCAACACGGGCGCGACGGGCGGCACGGTGCGGCTGAGTCCGCACAGCGCCCACACGGGCGGCACCACACTCTCCTCCGGCACGCTCGACGTGCAGCAGGAGTCCCAGCTCGGCGGCTCGCTCACACTCCACGGCGGAAACTTCCGCTACTCGGGTCCGGCGGGGGCGGTGTGGACGACCGCGGTCACGAACGCCGCGCCGAACGCGGTCGTGTCGCAGAACTGGCGCATCGACAGCGACCTCACGATGGCGGGCGACCTCTGGTCCACCGACGGCCTCTTCGTGAAGACCGGCCCCGCCACGCTCACGCTCGCCGCGCCGTTCTACCTCGGCGCGGAGACGTCCAACCTCGGCACGCGCGACACGCTCATCGACCTGAGCGACGACCGCGCGCCCACAAAGGGCCTCAGCGGCGCGACGATCGCCGAGGGAACGGTGGTGGTGAATACGCCCTACGATACGGCCGTCACCAACAAGTTCAGCGCGTGCAGCAACGCCTCGCTCATCGGCGTGCGCACGACGAACGCCGTCAACGAGGCGGCGCTCATCGTCTCGAACGGCATCACCCGCACGCATGCCGCGCTCGTGGTCGGCGCGGGCTACGGCAAGGGGAGCGGCGGCGGATCCTGCGTGAGGGGACGGCTCGATGTGTCGGGCGGGGCGCTTGTCGTAGGGAATCCATTCGCGAGCAAAGCCAGTGACAAATTCAGCATGCTCTACACGTGCGTCAACAACATCACCACAGAAGACTTTCACGTGGACGGCACGGTGGATATTTCCAGCTCCGAGAAAGTCTTCTGCAGGGGGTACATACCCAACAACAACGCGAACACGCTCTCCACCACCTGTGTCCATGACGGCGGATATCTGTACACGGAATATGGCAGCGTCGTATCCGGATACAACACGTCGAACGAATCGACGACGAACTATTTCACCATCACAGGCGCCGGCACCATGGTCCTTTGCCAGAACTTCGAGAATGACCGCAAGAACGGCGGCATGACCACGAACCTGCGCCTGGC